>NZ_BMKZ01000028.1 GCF_014644735.1 Caldalkalibacillus thermarum
TGGAAGCATGGCCAACAAGCCGGGAGGAGGACAATCCACCGAAGTGTTATGCAGAAAAGGTGACCAAGACCTTCGAACAGGTAGCCAGAGACAACATCCCTTACTTGAAAAATAAGGCCAATCTGCCGGTATACCGGGCGCTGAAGGGATTGGTTGGTTTTTAAAACAGGATAAGAAATGACCAAGAGAGTACCCTCAAACAATGAATCCGCTTACATCCATGAAGGGGATAAAAAACTCTGCCCGGAAATACTTGACTCACACGCTGGTTTATGGCGCATTGTTTCTTTCCTGAGTTTATGTTATGGGTAACCGGCAGGATTTTTGCTTTTTGAGTTATCATCATCGAATAAGTTATGAGGGAGAGCAGGAAGCAAGCGAGTCTGCTGGTCAATCAGCGGACAAAACAACACTGGTTGTAGGCCTGCCGAAGCGGTTAAGTTTAATATTGAGCGGATGATGGATCCAAACAATGGGTCACCCCGTGCCGCTGAATTACAATCTATCGATACCATTGAAGTGATAGATGAGCATAAATTAGAAGTTCAGATGTTTATGTTGAATAAGGGGATCCCCATGTGCTGACCATTCAGGGCTGACAGAGCGGATTCAGCGAGAACAACTGGGGCTTAACTTGCCCCTCTATATCCAGTATTTCAATTGGTTGACAGGTATTTTGCAAGGTGATTTTGGCGTCTCCTTAAAAGATAATACCCCTGTCTTATCCATTCTGCTTGAAAAACTGCCGGTCACCATTCAGTTAACGGTATTTTCCTTTATCATAGCCCTCTTAATCGCTATCCCGCAGCATTATGTCGCCTGCCATCTGGTTTAAGTTACAATGAACATACAAGGCTGTAGTCAGCAAGGCATATATTTTGTGAAAGAGAACAAACGATTATATTTGGGGGAGGGTTTTATCATGCATAACTGCAAGCACACCATTCACCGCCACCAGCACCATTACGTGTGGGACAACCGTTTGGAACCGGTGTTAAGAGTAGAACCGGGCATCAGTGTCAATTTTGAAGTGTTTGATGCTTCCGGAGGACAATTATCTCCTCGATCCACAGCTCAGGATGTGGCCCGTTTGGACTTTGAACGGGTCAATCCGGTGGCTGGCCCTGTCTATATTGAGGGGGCCGAACCGGGGGATACACTGGAAGTAGAGATTGAGGGTTTTGGCCAGCCCAGTTGGGGATGGACGGCCATTATCCCTGGCTTCGGCTTGTTGAGTGATCAGTTTAACCAACCATACCTTAAAGTATGGGAATTGACCGGCAAACAGACAGCTGAGTTTGCTCACGGCATAGAGATTCCCATCCGTCCTTTTCCTGGTACCATCGGGGTAGCCTTGCCTGAACCAGGACAACATAGTGTGGTGCCGCCCCGCAAAAATGGAGGGAATATGGATATTCGTCACCTGACCCGGGGAACCCGTCTGTTTTTGCCGGTTTGGGTAGAGGGGGCACTGTTCTCGGTTGGAGATACCCATGCTGCCCAGGGAGATGGTGAAGTATGTGGAACAGCGATCGAAGCAGGGATGGATATCCAGCTCAAGTTTAAGCTGCACAAGGGCAAACAAATCCAGGAACCTCAATTTATCACACCAGGTCCGTTAACAACCGGTCTGGATGAAAAAGGGTATTACGTTACCACTGGCTATGGTGAGGATTTAATGACAGCGACCAGAAAAGCCGTCTCCTACATGATTGAACACCTTGAACAAGAGTATGGTCTTTCCGCTCAAGAGGCCTATGCCTTATCCAGTGTGGCCGTCGATTTGAAAATCAGCGAAGTGGTCGATGTGCCCCATTATCTTGTGTCGGCCTATTTGCCGCTCGCTATTTTTAAGTAACCAGCAGTGTAAAAGATATAAACAGCCACATGTTTCCCGGACAGTGTCACTATCCCGCAACAAAAAGCACCTCCCGTCAAGGTTGTCAAAACCTGAGCAGGAGGTGTTTGTATTTGACAACAGATTGATTGAAAACTGTTAAATCCACTGTTTTGTCGTCACTTTTTCCCGGGAAATGTTGTCGAAATCGGCAAGTTTATCACCGGTTGACAGGTTTCCATTCCCTGTCCAGCATCCCGTAAACCGCATGATCCACATAATGGTCATACAGCCACTCCGCTTCTCGAATAATGTCTTCAAATACAAATCCCAGCCGTTCTGGAATCGCACGGCTTTTTTGTTTTCCACCGCTAGGTTAGGTTTTGTTAGAATATTTAGGTTTTTTGCAGTGTCAGCCTTTTACGACTGGTTTTGCTGTTGATGAGCCGGACCTGGGTGTAGTGGATCATCAGCATAGCCGAGCCTGGCCGGTTTGCTGCTGATGTGCTGGGTGAGAGATTGGATGCAGAAAGTGAGCTGTTCCAGCTTACTTTCAATCCGGGTTAACAGGTAAAAGGTGACCAGAATGGGAAAGCTGATCTCTGCCACTAAGGCGATCCAATCCACGCTTCATTCCTCCTTTCATTAACCGCTGTGTGAGCATCAATAGGAGAGAGAGGATTGTTCCGCTTATCCCCTCTCTCCCGTCACTGCCTGCTGCCACGGTACTCTCCTGTCATGTGCCCCCTTAGGACATGAGTTCGATCTCCTCCACATAGCGGTCGACGATGCGGGCACCGCGTTTGCGGACAAGATCACCACCGGAGGAATCAAATACATTTTTGGCAATAATCTCGTCCATCACCTGAGAGATGAAGACGGGATCGGCAGGTTCCACAGGGGACTCCAGTGTCAGGCGCACTGCCCGTCCCTCCATATTTTCAAAGATTAATTCCAGTGTTTTGGACATCTTGTTCACCTCCTTTGTCCGTGGTTGATCGTGCTGGTATCAATGGGGAGCTGTCCTGGTTTGGGACCGCCCCCGGGGACGGCCCCCGTTTCACCGCCCTTATTCGATGTTGATCAGGGTCGCCCGGTCAGCACGCTCCGTTTCAACCAGCAAGTGGGTTTGCAAGCTGGCCAGGGCTTGGGCCACCTGGTATAAGTCTTCATCTGTGGCTGTGGGCTTCACCCGGGAGAACGTTTTGCTCCGTTCAATCGGGTTGCCGTCTTCGTCGTCGCCCACGTAGAAGACCAGGATCAGCCGGGTGTCATAGGGATTGCTCATGACGGCCATTGATGCACCCTCCTTTCGTGATGGAGACTGGGGATTCACTTGTCATCCCGGGATGCACTCCTTATATACACAACGGGTTAGATAAGGGGGGACAATAGATCCCGCATTTTTTTCAGCGCCCGTTTTTTCCACGTTTTGACGGTGTGGATGGAGACATTCTCCCGCCTGGCCAACTCACTTAGCGGAACCGCGTTGACAAGGTGCTCATGCAGAATCAGCCTTTCCCTTGGTGACAACGGTCCCTCCATGACAGCCAAAAGCTCTTGCCACATGAACTGCTCTCCTGGGCAGACGGCTGTTTCATCCCTCCATTCCACTTCCTGTTCTCCGTCTTCAGTGCGGATAGCACTGAAAGGAACAACGGCAGACTGTTTCCCCTCTTTGTTCAGGTAATTTAAAATACGGCCGCGCACGTAGCGAGTGGCATAAGGAGCAAAAGGGCCTTGCCGGGGGTCATAGTTGAGATACGCTTCCCACAAGGCCAGGCGGCCCACCTGCAGCACATCTTCCCTGTCCTGGTAAATATGGAATTTTTTCAAGGTGCCGTACAATAAGGGCTGAAACTGCTCATAGATCTCCTCAAAAGGGGGAAAAGGGGGTTGCTTCACAGAGTTCTCCTCCTGTGGGGAGGAGCCGGCTCCTCATGTTTTTGCGCACCCTTACTTTACGCCAGGTGACACGGGAGGGACAAAAGCGGAACAGCAAGCTTGACAGGCCTAAAACAGGTGGTAAGAGACTGGTAGCCATCATTTTGGACAAATACAAGATAAACAAAAAAGCCCAATAAAAAAGTTCCTCTCCTCCTTCCGCTAAAGTTCTGGACAAGGGAAGGGGCAAGGAACAGGGGCCTGGCTGTTGGTCAGGGAGATTGTATGCTTCGGCTGGGGGCTATTTTTGTTCATCGCTGAGGCTGTTTAACACAGCCTTGGAAAAGTGCCGGAAATCAGCAAGATGCTTGGTAATGATTTGTTGAACAATATTGAGGTTTAAAGCCTGGTAATCGTGAACAGCAATATTGCGGAAGCCAACCATCGCTTTCATCCGCTTGGCCAGAGAGGCACTGATGACACCATGCTGGTGCAGAATGTCGAAAGCATCACGGCTGCTTTGCGGTATATCCCATTTATGCCTGGCAATCAGATGCATAGCCAAATCGATGCTGGCTTCGCATGCTCTTTGCAGATTAAGAATAATGGAATCTTGCTTGGTATAGTTGTACAGATTGGCAGGGTTGTTGGCATATTCTTCATCAATACGTTTCAGGCAGCGCTCAATCACCTGGGTTTTGTTAAGGATCACATCAGGTGTCATAGATACTCCCCCTTTCTTTAATCCCGTCCAAAATGGCTTTCCGCTCCTCATTCAGCCGGGCATACATTTTCAAGATGGTTGCTTCGTACTGGAGGCGCCGGTTTTCATTTGTACAGTAGATCACCTGCCCGGTGGATATGATTTGCACCTGGAACACCGTTGAAGCGGCCTTAAGGTTAACAAGGTCCACTTCCTTGTCGATCAAGGAGGCAATCTCCTGGCCAGTCATAAACAGTGTATAGGGCTCAACAACGCTTTCAGCGGCAACTGCCAGATCAAGGTCACTGTCTGGCCGCTCCGTTCCTTGTGCATATGAACCAAACAGATAGATCACCCAAGGGGAGAGTTTCGTTGTTAATACATCAATAATGCGCTGTTGCTGTGCAGTGGTTAACATTTTTGCCGCTCCTTTGCTTAGGGTTCATTTTGGTCGCAACACTTTGTCTCAACACCTTTAAGAACAGTTTACCACTCTCTGCGTCATTCCGTATAGGTCCACCGGTTTTCTTGCACCACCAGACGGCCTTGATGCAGCTGGTCAAATTCAAGCTGTACCAGACGGGCGCTGCGCAGTTGCTGCTGGCAAAACAATTTGGAATGATAAACCTTCACGCTGTAATGGTTTAGCTCCAGTTCGGACAATGCAGGCGAATGTTCGCGAATGCCACGCACCGCTTCGGCCAGGATCCAGCCTGTCCGTGACTGGCGGCCTATGGGCTGGCGGGTGTTAAACGGAGCCAGTACCCACCGGCTGGACAGGGGCAGAGGAATCATTTTCTTCTTGCCGATGACTTGTCCATAGCGGCGGCGCAGCGTCGGCAAGTCGGTTCCGAAGTAAGCCAGCACCTGCTTCAGAAACGTCTGGGCTTGTACTTGGACAAAATGTTCCTGTCCCTTCTGATCGACGAGCATGGCAATATCCCCTGTTTCCGGTACGTTGACGGGGAGTATCGCCTGTCCTTTGGAGACAAAAAATTCGATATTTTGCCACTTCATGGCACCGTATGCCCTCCTTGCATCCGAATGCTGTAATGTTTAGTATACTACGAACATATGTTCTTAGTCAAGTTTTCCAGGGTATTTCTCCGTTCCTAAATTTGGACGGGCTGAAGTCCTGATTCAACATTTGACCCTCACTTTTCACAAAGATGTGTCGGAATCTATTAAATGTAAAATAGGTACTACATTTCTAACTTTATAGACATCTGACCGTGTACATATCTATATCTATATATATATATATATATCAATACACAAGTCCATATATCTATCTTTACAAATCATCAGCCGGTTCAGACCGTATCAGAGGAAGAGGCCTACATGATCGAAACGATCCAAAATCAACTGGAGCGACAGCAGGAACATTCACAGCGAATCCCTGGGATCAGTCTGCCTGTCCAGGACCATAGGGGCAGTCTGCCTGTCCAGGACGTTGAGTAAGAACAGGGAAAAATCAAAACTGAGAGCAGGGCCAGAGCAGGGCAGCCATGAGCCTGCTCTTTTTATAATGTTAGAAAGAATATAGCAAGCGGCACATAATCGTGTATAATGAAAGGAAAATGATAGAAAGAGAAAGGAAGTGAAACATGCGCGGCAAAGCAAAAGGTGCGTTGCATCTCGTTTTGATACTCTCCATTGCGGCACTTTTAATCTATGGAAAATTATTCTGGCCCCCGCCGTCCCCGGTTGCATCGAGTGCCGGTCAACAGAGAGCCGCCCAACCGGCAGTGGACAAACGCTTGCTTGATTATGCCGCGATTGAAGCGGTTTCAGGTTTTGAGTATCAACTAGCACACAGCGAAGGGCTGCAAATGGTAATTGGTGAGGGAAATGTTTCCTTTGACAACGGTGTGACGGTTACAGTGGATGAAACAACCGTGGAAGTGGCTGACAACGGTGAAACTCACATCATGCTTGACATGCATAACTTAACCCTGTCCACCTTTTCGGCTCCTGTACATAGAGGCGGTATTCAGTTAGCCACAGTCATAGCGTCCGGGGGTGAGATCCGGGAGGTGATTCAAAACCGGGAGCTGGACATTCCCGCCACCCGCATCCCGCGCACGAAAGAGAAGCTGTGGGAGGACAATACCGGGATTCGCGTGGCCGTCTTTGGTTCCAGCTTGTTGCACCCCCTTGAGCATGAAGCGGACTGGGCGGACATGATCTTTAACCCTGCTTATAATCATGAGTACGAAGATTTAGGCTTAAATCTGTCCAAACCTAATGTGGTGGTCCACCATTATACCGGGATCAGTCCTTCTGCTCATTTCGGTTTGGTACAGATGGGGCAGGGAATCAGAGAGGACGGAGACACAGCCCGTTTGTTTGATCCCGCTTATGATCTGGCGATTGTAG
Organism: Caldalkalibacillus thermarum; assembly: GCF_014644735.1. Taxonomy (NCBI): domain Bacteria; kingdom Bacillati; phylum Bacillota; class Bacilli; order Caryophanales; family Bacillaceae; genus Caldalkalibacillus; species Caldalkalibacillus thermarum. Next base: position 6,804 of record NZ_BMKZ01000028.1, read on the forward strand.
GTTATGATGTGGGGTCAGGACAATTGGCTGTCGTGGAAAATCTGATCCGGCAGTTGCGCCAAGAAGACATCGAAGTGATCTTGGTGGCTGTCTCTTCAGGTGAACACGGCCGGGAGGGGGAGTCGTCCGCCTACCAAACACTCAACATGTTGGCAGATATATGGGGAACAGAGCTGGTCGATCCTTGGGGCTATTTAAATCACGGTGAGACACAACATGCGTTTGAGGCGGACGGCCGCTTATCCTTGGCAGGCCAACAGGCGTTGGCCCAGGCCATTCGCTCGGTCCTCAATAAACGCAAACAAAGAGCCGAAGAGATTGAGCTGCCGGAGACCCGTTACCCTGTGGCTCAAAGCCATGGCCAGCTGGAATCTATTCCTGCTTATGCCGAAGTGATGTTTGAGCCCCTTAACCATAGCGGGGAACATACTGGAGGGCAGGTGGATGACCTGTACCGTAACCCTGCCTTGCGTTGGGGGGAGCGTCATGTTTCCAACTATATCATTGAGCTCAGGCCGGGGCAAGCGGCCTATTTCAAGCATCCCCGCGCCATGGCTGTTGATCTTTTGGTGGATTTGTCTTCCCAGTTCACCGCTGATCTTAAGGTAGCCAGTGATGCGGTGATTCTTGACAGTGTGAGCGGAGGAAAGGACGGCTGGCATGAAATTGGATTGATCAAGGGGATCAGTCCCGAGCGGTACAGCCAATTTCCTTTTCTTTACGAAATAGGCTTCAATATTGAAGTGACCAGCGGCACCATGAAGTTGGTCGGAACGGTGTTTTATGTCGAGGATGAACAGTAAAGTAAATTTAAAGTAGGAAAACGAAAAACCCCTTCGAACAGCGAACGCGAAAAAACCCCGGAAACGGTCTCGGACCACCCCGGGGATTCTATTTACTCATTAAGCTGCATATGATCTTTTAAAATAGATTGGATGCGCTGGCGCTCCCCTTCATCAACAATAAAGTAATAAATGCCGTTAATCATTTGCCCCTGCCCGTGTAAAGTGAGCGATTCTATATTGCGGGCCGCATCCAGATAATGTTTGCTCAGGCGGTTGATGTCCTCTTGGCTCTTGTTAGTGCGCACATTGGCTTCAATCACTTCCATGATAGCGTCCATTTTCCACAGGGTTTTGACAGACGCTGCTTCGTTGACCAGCGCCATAATAATTTGGCGCTGCCGGTCATTGCGCCCAAAATCACCGCGGGGGTCCTGTTTGCGCATGCGGGAATAGGCCAGGGCGGCCTGGCCGTCCATGGTCATTTCCCCTTCCCGGAAGGAGTACCCCTCATAATCAAAGTTTTGTGTCACTTCTACGGTCACGCCGCCTAGAATATCAATGATGGAGACAAAGCCTTCCATATTGACTAACGCATAGTAGTCAATGGGGATGTCTAAAAAGTTTTCCACCGTGTCGATGGTCATGTCAATGCCGCCAAAAGCATAGGCATGGTTGATTTTATCCTGAACCCCCCGCCCCACAATTTCGGTGCGCGTATCTCTGGGAATACTTAACAGATAGGCATTGTTTTGTTGGGGGTTAATCGTCATCACCATGATGGTGTCTGTCCGTCCCCGTTCACCTGGCCGGGCATCAATGCCGAGCAGCAAGATCGAGACCGGATCGTCTTCGTCCGGCTTCTTCTCTCTCAGTTTGGATGTTTCCCCCCGTTCCAGAGGTTCATAAATACTTTCTGTGGTTTTATTTAAAGAGCTGTATAAGGAATAACCATAAATGCCAATCCCAAGTACAGTTGCGCACAGGATAGACATCATAATTAAAAGAACTTTTTTTGACATTGGTCGACCCCTTTCTTCATCCAACATCAATAATAGAAAAAAATCTGCAAAAAGTAAATCTATTATTTTTGAACCATTAGAAGAGAAAATTAGAGACTTGCTCACAGTGATGTAAACTTTTGGTTAGCTTTTTTATTTCTTTTATAGTACAATAGACATAACTGTCTAAACCAACAAAGGTTGGTGTTCAGCATGAAGTGCAGAATGACGGGAAAATGGGGAGCGGTGCTCCTCGTGATAGCCCTCTTGTTTACATATATCCCATCTGCCACAGCGAATGAGCAGGGAGATGTCCTTGACCGTCTGGCCCCCTTGTACGGCTCTTATGATTTATACAGCCGCTCATCTGTTACGGTGATTGTTGAAATTGAGTCGCCGTCACTGGTTGAGGCCAAACATCTGGGTATCTCCCAAACACAAGGGTATTTGGCCAGCAAGCGCCAGCAAGTGATTAACCATATTCAGGCTGAGATTCCGTCCGCTGAGATCGGCACGGAATATGAATATCTTTTCTCGGGAATGGCGATCACACTGCCGGCCCTTGCGATTCCCAAGCTCCTTGTCACGCCGGGGGTCAGGGCGGTCTATCCCAATGTGACCTATTCGGTGGATATGAATCTGGATAAAGGGCTGATTTACCAGTTTAATCCGGAAATCATGGATTCACCTTCCTTGAGAGGGTTGGAACGGGTCAGGGAACAATGGGGCTACACAGGAAAAAATGTCAAGGTGGCCATCGTGGATACGGGGGTGGATTACACCCACCCCGATTTGCAAAATGCCTTTGGTGAATATAAGGGATGGGACTTTGTGGATAACAATGATGATCCGCAGGAGACCACAGCGGGCAATCCTGGCGGAGAAGCCACGACCCACGGCACCCACATTGCCGGCATCATTGCGGCCGATGGCGACCTGAGCGGAATTGCCCCTGGAGTGACCCTGCTTGCCTACCGGGTGATTGGTCCAGGCGGAACTGGCACCACAGAACGTGTGCTGGCTGCCTTGGATCGCGCGGTGCAGGATGAAGCGGATATCATTAATCTCTCCCTGTCTGGAGAACAGCCTGATTGGGCGCTGGGCAAGGCTATTCACTGGGCACAGGCTGAGAATGCCATTGTGATTACATCGGTGGATATGCATGCGCCGGTTGATCCTAGCACTCTAAGGGCCGATAACCCTCTGCCGCCGGTTGTCGTGGGTACGCTGCCCCTGACCGCCATTGAGTATGGTGCCGATTTTGACTTCTCCGGACAGGTGCAGCTCAAAAATATCAATGTGATTGGCTACAGGGAGAACCAGGATGTCAGTAAGCTGGCAGAGGGGAACTATGACATTGCCTATGTGGCCTTTAACGATGTGCAGGAAATCAGGCGGATGGATCTCAAGGGGCAGATTGCCGTCATGAGTGATAAGCAGTTGCCCATTATCGACTATGTGAAGGCGCTGGATCAAGCCGGAGCTGAAGCAGTGATCATTTACATGACGGAAGAAGAACCGCAGCCTCTGCTTATTCCTGGCTTGCCTCTGCCGACCTTTGCCATTTCATATGAAGAAGCTGTGCGGATTTATCAGGCAATGCGGGAGGGCAAGGATCAAATATCCGTCAACCTGAAACAGATTCAAGTTTCGGACGAGAGTTGGGCCAGAAGCAAGGGTGACCAGCCAGGGTCCCACCCGGTCAAGCCGGATCTTCTGGCACCTGGCCAGCGCATTATCAGCACCATCGCCACCCATCAGCTGGAAGCCCCTCACGGCTATGCGGCAGCGCATGGTGCCCAGATCTCTGCCGCCCATGTCAGCGGTGCTGTGGCGCTTCTGCTGGAAGCCGGCCACTTGGCAGATGAGCGGTTAATGACGGATGAGATGAAAGATTTACTGTTCCAAACGGCAGACAGACAAAATGATCTCGCCTTTGAGAGAGGCGAAATAACCGGCACCGGGAGTGACGGTGCCCGACTCGATCTGTGGAAAGCTGTCCAACAGCTTAAGTCCAACCAGAATCAAACTGATAACAACGCTCAGGCCAAAGGTAGAGACCAGGCAGACCAGAATGACGGGACCGTCCTGGATGCTGCCTTCCATGTGAAAGAGAGGGGAGCGTCCGCCTTTGACTTGGAGCTTGAATTGAACCGTCCCGTTGATCTGGTTCAGTTTTGGGTGTTCTCTGAGACCTATGAATACATGGGGGCCATTGACACCTATGTAGCGGCGGAGGGGCGGGTCCGTATCGAGGGCTGGAACGGCGTAATTGAACAACAACCTTTGCCCGAAGGAACCTATTATGTGATTGCCTATATTGAACATCATGGACAAAGTGAGTATGTGTACGGCGAAGCGATCCAGCTGGAGAAGAGGAACGCAGAGCGTGCCTCCTTGCTGCACGCCCCTCGGGATCTGGCTTTAAGATAACAAACTAAAACGAACGATAAAACAAGGGCCTGTCCTGCAGCTTCACGGTAGGACAGGCCCTTGTATGCCTTTTAGGGCCCCCCTCTTTGTTTCATCCTGTTTATGGGAGATCATAAGTTTTTTAGCCTTAGTGATTGTTAAAAAGTGGCTGAGGCGATATAATTTCTAATATGCTTGATACAGCTTGTCACATGTTGGTCGGGAGAAGGAGAAGGTGATGATCGATGAAACCGGGATATGAACCCCAACCGGAACGACTGCCGGCTGAAGCGAACGGTTTGCACCCAGAGCGGGAGAGTGAGGAACAGGCAGGCTCCTTCTGGGCGTGGCTGACCGTTTTGTATGCACCGGGTGACACCATGGCGCATGCCCTGTCGCGCTTCAATCTGTTGCTGCAATGGTCTGTCTTGGCTCTGGCGGCAGGCGTGATTGGCGGTTTGACCGCTTATGCCGCTTATGTCCGGGGGCTTTTGTTCGAACAGTGGGGAGAGTTTTTGGCCTCGGGAGAGCTGGCCTTAGGGTCCGCTTTTCTCCCGGCGTTTGTTTTACTGAGCGGACTGGGACAGGCAGCCGGCATGGCTGTATCCGTTCTCGTTCCAGCTGTCATTCTGTTCAGCTTTCTCCGCCTTGGCGGGGAGATGGTTTCCTTTGACCGTGTGCTTGGCATAATGATCCTTTCTTTCACCCCTGTGTTGATCGGCCAGGTGGTCAACCTCCTGCTGCTGGACTATGGCACACTGCTGGTGGCGAAGACCAGTGCGGCTTATGCCTTGCTGGGGATGGTGGAGCACCCCTTTATGCTGGCCCTGCTCAGCTCGGTCGATGTGTTTGATCTGTGGCGGTATGCCCTGGTCGGCCTGGGGTTGAGCAGGGTCGCGCGCATACCGCTGGCCAGCGGCATGGGGCTGGCTATGGGCTATTGGGCAGTCTCCGTCATCGTGCTCTCATTGCTGGCGTTTATAGGTGAGAGCAGGCTGTGGTAAAAAAAGGAGAACGAGAGGCAAGAAGGTCAGGAGGATGTGAGTGCAATGGGGAAAAAGCTGTTGGTCATGGTGGCGGGACTTTTGGGTCTGGGCCTGTTTTTGGCCCTGAATGCGGCGCTGGGTGAGAACGCCGGGGATGGATTTGAGCGGCCGGCGCTGAACACCAAGCGGCTTGAGCCCCAAACGGTGGAGCACCTTTTGCCTGTTGAAGGGCAGGTGGTCCCGGCCGAAACCCAGTTGGTTTATCTTCATGCCCACCCGGCCCAAATAGAGGAGATCTATGTCAGGGCAGGGGATGCAGTTGAGGAAGGAACCCCCCTCTTCCGTTATATTCAACAGGCGGATGAGCAGGGGCGGGCGTGGGACATTGAAGAAGAACGTCTGACCCTCCAGCGGGATCATCTTGACGATTTGGCCGGCTGGGCGGAAGACCACATCAGCAATCTGGACAAGTATATTGGCCAGTTGGAACAGCGGGCAGCTGGAGCAGAAGAAGAGGAACAAAATACGGGTGATCAAGCCCTGTTGTATGATTTGCTGCTGACCAAAGGCGAATGGGAGTACAGGCAGCGTGAACTTGAGTTTAAGCGCCGGCTGGCGGAGACCGAGCAGAAACAGCTGGAACACGAAAAACAGTTGGCTGAGCAACAGTCAGAAGACGGAATCGTGTACAGCCGCATAGACGGTATTGTTACCAGTATTCAGCTTCCACAGGGCAGTAACGGGGAGCATGGGAAACCTTTTATGACCATCGAGTCGACGGAGGCTGTGTTGGCCGAAGCACGGCTGTCGGCCGAAGAGACAGCGCACCTCTTGCCGGGACAGACGGTCCGCCTTGAGGCCGATGTTTTGCCTGAGGAGACATTCACCGGCGTTGTTTCAGCGGTATACTACGCGCCGCAAGCCGGGGAAACAGAACCGAAACAAGATGAGCAGACCGGCATTTCCACCGATCCGGACCGCCCTTATGTTGTGCTGGTTGAGGTGGAGCAGCCGGCAGCGCTCTTGAAGCATGGCTACCAGGTGAAGATGGATATCACGCTGGAAACGATTGAAGGGGCATGGGTGGTGCCAGAGTACAGCATTGTGCACAAGGATGACACCGCCTATGTCTACCTGTATGACGAGGGAACCCTCACCCGCCGCGAGGTGCAAACGGGGATTGAAACAGAGGAGGGCGTCCAGATCACAGAAGGCATCGGTCCGGATGATGATCTGGTCCTGGCCCCGTCTTTCCGGAGACTGCTGAAAGATTTCCTGCTCTTTAACCGCTTATGGCCTTTCACAGGTTAAAAAACCTGATGGATAAGCCATAAAACAAAGATAATGATAATAAAAAGCCCCCTTTCCGGAATCAGAAGATCCGGGAAGGGGGTTTTGTGTTTGACAGAGGATAGTTCACTAGATGAATCAGGTAAACTACTTGAGCAGGTGTAACAGTTGGTAAGCCACCTGGTCAGAGACGGCTGACTGCCCGCCAAAGACAGTGAACGGCGGCAAGCCATGCTGTTTGAAATAGGCTTCTGTTTTGGGGGGCACTGTGCGGGAGACCAGCAGGATGCCCCGGTTTTGTTTGGCTGCCAGCACCGCACCGGTTAAGGCATCGGCATAATCCAATCCGGTGGCCACATAGAGCGGCTGGCCTGTGGCCTTAAAGTGTTTGAGCACGTCCAAATTCGTTTCAAAGCGGTTACTGCCGTAGAGGCGTTTAGCTTCAGGCAATAATCCCTCATCAATTGCTGCCGGGCCGCCAATCACATAAGTGTTCCCGGGCTGAAGCTGCTCCAACGCCTCTTGGGTTTCAAGAGGGATCTGATCCCTTGTGACCAGAAGAATCGGGTAGCCGTTTCGGCCGGCAAAAGGTGCGACTGAGATGGCATCAGGAAAATCCTGGCCATTGACAATAACGGCAGCAGACACGCCTTCCGGAGCCACATGGGCGGCAATCAAACGGGCAGTATCATACCGGTTATCACCGCCAATGCGTGTCACTTCACTGCCCGGATTGATCTTTTCGATCGCAGATTTCACGTCCTCGCTGATTGCCTTAGTTTTTCCAAGCAAAATCACCTGGGCTGGTTTGAGACGCTCCAGCTCCTGTCTGGTTTCTGGCGGCAGGTTGTTTGAGCCCGTGAGCAGAATCGGTGCGTTTAGCTTATGGGCGAGGGGAACGCCGGCCAGGGCATCGGCGTAATCATCCCCGCGGGCTATAATCACGGTATCCGCCTGTTTCCAGTTGGAGCTGATGGCAGCAGCTGTGCCGTACCGGTTGTCTCCCTTGATGCGTTCTACGTTAGCAGGTTTCAGTTCATACAATTGGCCCTTACTCAGTGTCCGCACGCGTTTGCCGGAGCTGTCCAGCAATTCGGCACCCTCCGGGGCTGTAATCAGCCAGCTGTTCCGGGCTGTACCGCCAAACAACCGGACATGGACGGTCTTCTCTGTATCAGAGTAGCGCTTGGAGAGTGTTGTTCCCGGATAATAGTGGGACAGGATCTGCTGATAGTTGGCTCCCAAATTGGACAGGCCCTGGGCTCCCCACTGGGACATCCCGGTCCGGTGACCGAAGCCTTTTCCGTTGACTGTTACTTGACTCTTGGTTGCATTCACTTTCAGATCAAACTGGGTGGAGCGGATGACCATGGTTCCAAAAGCAGAGCGGAACTGGTGGCCGGAGACATTTACCTTCCCTTTGGAACCGCTGATTTCAATCCAGTTGGCCCCGTTTCCCGGCGTGCGTTGTGTAATGCGAATGTTTTGGAACTGGCCGATCTGGGGCCATTGCTGCTCAATATCCCTTGCGTTCAGCGTCACTGTCCATTCATAGACATTGGCCGGAGGCCGGAAGCCGTTGGCTGTTCGTTGCCCGTAGGTTTCCGGGATCACATTATTGCCATTGTACAGATAGCGGTCAGGGCGGGCCTGCATGTAGGGATACTGGGTCCCCTGCCCTGTGCTGAAGGCATAGGCGGAGGCTTCAATCATGCCCCCGTTGGCTGAGCTGTACAAGGTGGCAGCCAGGTTCCCGGCGTACATCAGGGTGCGGCCGTCGGTGCTGCTCACCGCATTCTTTACACGGGGAGACCAGGTAGGATCATCATAGATGCCCCCGTAGACCTGGTGGGCCTGGGTGTCTAACAGTCTCCGGTCCGGTTTGCTGCCGAAGTCAAGGCGTTGAGCATAGGTGCGGGCGGCTACGGCCTGTGCTTTTAGCGCTTCTACGCCGAATGAAGCCGGCATTTCCCGCGGCACAACCCCTTGCAGATAGAGATCCAGGCGGACACGGTTGGTCAAGGAGATTTTTCCGCCGGATTCCTCGATTAAGATGTGACCGGCATATTTGCGCGTGGCGGAAGGTCCGCGAACTTCAATATGGCCGTCGTTCAAGGGACGCAAGGTCATTTTGCTGTCACTGATGTACACCGGGGCCGGGGCAGTGCCAGTGGAAGCGGGCGCATACTGGCTGACAGACAGGCTTGTCTCGCTTGTCTCTTCCCCGCCGCCAACCCAGGACAAACTTAACACCCTGGGATCTTCTGTCTCCTGGGGCAGCGCTGTAAAGGTCAGCTGCACAGTGCCTTGAACAGAGGCGCTTTCCGGTACAAGATGCAGGATCACCTGCTTGTTTGTGACTTGTTTTACCTCTGTCTTCCAGCCAGCCGGTGCCGTTACGGCGGGGCCGTTTTTGGGAAGCACCACTTCCAGTGCAGTAGCACCGGGTTTAACAGGCACGGTCAATGTTCCCTCCCGGGCAAGTAACTGCCACTCACCATTCTCTGCTGGCAGCATCTCTTTCGCAGCCTGGACATTGATGGAAGAAGGGGATGAAGCAGCTGTTGCCGGCGGCCATGCTGTGCCAGCCAGTGCAATGGCTAACAACAGGATCAGCCAGCGTTTCATTGGAAGGCGGAAAAAGCTCGACATCGGTTCTCCTCTCCTTTTTTTAACCATATGTAAATGTAATTGATAAAGATGAGACTATGAGACTATTTTTTGTTTTTTAAGGTCTTTAATAAGAAAGTATAATGGAAAATCTTCCATGTGTCTTTAACTAAAGGTGAAAATCATATAAAACATATGAAAAAATAGGGAGAAAGTCTCAATTTGAAAGAATTAAAGGGGAAAATTGGGCGGGCGAGAAGGAAAATTGAGAGATTTGTCGAATGAAATGGAAATAGGAGAGGAGCAATATATTTTTAAAAGGGCTATTCCACCTATCAATTGGTCACATTTTCCAACGAAAGGGAGGATGACAGGAGACAAACCAGTGGTTATAATAGAGGTGTGCAGAAAATTATGGTAAGCGTACCAAGGCAAAACCTGGCAATGTAAGTGTCAAAGGATGTCAGCTATTAAACCGAGTTTTCAGAAAAAAGCCCCTTATCCTCTTAACAATTTCCACATTCTGTGTTATACTTAGACTTGTCGCCTTGGTCTTCTGGGTAAGGAAGGTGCCCCAGTAGGGGTTTAATACACAAATGCAATTGGCCTATTAAAGCTTTTAAACCTTGCTTTTAACCCTTTACACTGCCAGTCAGGCATAGTATAATTCAATATGCATTCTTCAGCATGCTTGCTTGATCTGTCTGTTCTCGCTACATAATTTTAGGATCGGTTATAGGTGCCCCAACTAGGCACTTACTATAACATTCGTTACTTCTAAGCATTGTATGTATGGGTTGCAAGCCCTAAAATTTTAGGCACCTATGCATACTTAAGCCTAAATCTTAATATGCTTGTGAAGGGAGTGATTCATACATAGGAGATAAGGCTGAAACCATCATTTGCTTCACCCAAAGCTTCACTCAAATCACAACGTAATAAACTAAAACGTAATAAACTAACAGGAGGGACTATTCTGTGAGTAACTTACGCAAAAAGCTCTCTATTCTCTTGACGATTGCTTTGGTGTTTACACTGTTGACACCTGCATTGGCTTCAGCTGATTCCCACGCTGAAGAGGTTGTTAAGAGAATAGCTGGTGCTGATCGTTATGAAACATCTGCTGAAATCGCACTTGACGCTTACGGAAAAGCAGACACTGTCATCGTCGTTAATGGTGAAAATAAGTTTGGTTTTGCTGATGGTTTGACTGCCAGTGTGCTGGCGAGTGCATTGGATGCTCCAATCCTGCTCACTGCAGCTGACAAACTTCCTGGCTCAGTTGCTGATGCCATCGAAGAATTGGGTGCAACTACTGCTTATATCCTCGGTGGTACAACTGCCGTTTCTGAAGCAGTTGAGGACGATCTGGCTAAATTGGTAGACGATGTAGAGCGTCTTTCCGGTAGCAACCGTTTTGAAACTGCTGTAGAAATTGCCAAAGCAGCTGGTACTCAATCTGATGTAGCTTACATTGTAAACGGCTTTGCCAACGCTGACGCTATGGTTGCCGGTGCTGCCGCTTTCGCTTACGGTCAACCGATCCTGCTGGTTCAAAAAGATGAAGTGCCTGAAGTCACTGCTCAAGCATTGGCTGAACTCGGCATTAAAGAAGTTGTCATTGTCGGCGGAGAAGTTGTTGTAAGTGCTAAAGTTGTTGAAGCACTTAAAGCTGACTATGATGTATCCCGCGTTGCTGGCAACAACCGTTATGAAACCAGCGCTGCCTTTGCTGAAGCTGCCTTTGCTGAAGTAGAAGCTGTCGGTGTTGTGAACGGTTGGAGCCTGGCTGATGCTGTCGGTGCTTCCGTCTATGGCAACCCGATCCTTTACGCTAACGCCGATGGCAAAGGTCTGGACAAATCCGTAGAAGCATACATTGATGCACTGCTTGAAGAGAACCACAACCTGAAGATCCAAATCTTCGGCGGTACGCAAGTTGTTTCTGCTGACCTTGCTGCCAAACTGCAAGAAAAAGTAGAAGCAGCTATTCCTCAAGAACTGGCTGTTGTTTCTGTAAATGCTCTTAACGCTAGAGATATTGCAATTGAGTTTAATAAAGAAGTTGATAAGTTAACAGCAGAAAACAAAAGCAACTATGAAGTTAAAGTTAACAACGAAGTAGTCGTTGCTACTAATTATGAAGTTTCTGTTCATGAAACAAATGGCAAAGTTGTGAAGCTTGTATTAAATCAAAGTAATAGATTATCTAATGGAGATGTTGTAACGCTTACTGTCAAAAAAGAAGTTCTTGCTAAAGCCGACCTTAAAGGGATGACTGAAGATTACCAAGTAACTCTTCCGGTATTCAGTGACACCACACCTCCATCAATTACTGAAGTTGATGTTGACGGAAACGATGTTGTCATCAAATTCGATGACTATATTGCTAGTGTTGAGCATGTGAAACTTAATGGCGTAACTCATTCAACTGTAAGTGTTAATGAAAAGACTGTCAGGTTAACTAATGCAAACAATCCTACTCTTAAGAGTGGCACACACACAGTTCAGGTATATAAAGCAAAAGACTTGGTAGGAAACACAGCTGCATACTTGTCAGCATCATTTACTATTACAGAAGATACAACAATTCCTGCTTTGGTAAGCATCGAACCTAAATCCGAGAATCAGTTTACATTAAAATTTAATAAAACATTGGTTCAAAATCCAAAAGTTATTGTCAAAAAGAACGGGTATGATTTGAATGTTCTCAGCATCAACCAAAGCTTAACGGACAGCACCCTTTATACTGTAACAGTAGGAGATGCGCAAATTCCGCTCTACAATGATGGGGAAACCTCTGTCACCTTATCGGTAACTGTTACTAATATTAAAGATAGCAACAATAACTACGGCAGCCCAGTTACAAAGAGCATTGTTCTTTCCAAAGACACTACACCTCCTGCCGTAGTACAAAACCATAGCAGAATCGATGGAAACAATATTTTAATTCAGTTTAATGAAGAGATTAGAAATCCAAATGCCACTAAAATTATTGTTACCAATAAAGATGGGGTTAGACTGACTGGTTTTGGTTCAAGTATTGTAAGTGATCCAAGACATGGAGATAATACAGTACTTCAACTTGCATTTGCATCTCTTGCACCTGGTGAGTATACTATTAACCTGGGTGCTGGTGCAGTACAAGACTTGGCAGGCAACCAAAATGCTGCCACAACGCTCAAGCTAACTAAACAATCTGGAACAGTTGCAGATGTAACGGTAAATGTTAATGATACAACTAATAATGTAATTCACTTGCAGTATAGCGTAAATATGACCAACTCTGCTGTTTCAGCATCTAATTACAAGATTGATGGTGCAGCGTTGCCAGCAGGTACTATCTTGTACTTTGAAGATAACAAACAAAATGTGAAAATTGAATTACCCGAAGGTTCAATTGCAAAAACAGAAACATATCTGTTAACAATTTCTGAAAACGTCGTAGCTGAAAACGGAGCAAAAGTGAAAGATGAAGACAGAAACAAATTAATCACTCTTTATGACAATGTAAAACCTGAATTAATTTCTGCCAAAAAAGTTAACGAAACAACACTAGAACTAACTTTCAGTGAGGCTTTGGCACCTTTACCTGATGCACCTGCTAAAGAAGACTGGTTAAATGACTTTATTGTAAAAATCAACGGTGTAACTGTTAACGCAACAGATATTTCTCAACCGGTACCCAACAAGCTTGTATTAACCTTACCAACGTACAATGTCAATCAAACTGTAACAGTGACTGTAAAAGATTCTAACCTTGATGTTAAAGATCTTGCAGGAAATAAAATTAAACCTGGAACTACAGTAACTGCAACAAAATAATTTAGGAATAAAGGCTGCTGGATATCCAGCAGCCTTTTTTTGTGAAAGTTTCAGTGTCTAAACAGCGCCAAGGCGAGCAACAAGCTGTTCAACGGGGGAAAAATTTGGTAGACTATAGTGGGAACGATACAAACAGCAATTTGTCGGATATAAGGATGTAGGGTTAAAAAAGAAAAATAAGAAATAGAAAGGATAGGGGTATGAACAAGGGAATCAAGCTGACTGTACTGGTTGTTGTCTTGGTGGCCTTGCTGGTGGAGCCCTTCAATGCGGGGGCTTTTGACCTGGAGAGCAGGATCGCGGGCCAGAACCGTTATGAAACGAGTGCCATGATCGCCAGGGAAGTCTTTATGCAAAGTGACACTGTCATTATTGCCCGCGGCGATCTGAACAACGATTTTGCCGATGGCCTGACAGCGAGTGTTCTGGCCGGGGCCTTGGACAGCCCCATTTTGTTGACACACCGCAATGAGCTTCATCCTGCTGTGGCTAAAACCATTCAACAAATGGGAGCAAAACAGGCCTATATTTTGGGTGGAGAAGCGGCCGTTTCTCGCCGTGTGGAAGAGCAAGTGGCCAGCCTGGTCGGCCAGGTGAAGCGGATTGAAGGTCAAACCCGGTTTGACACAGCAGCCAATATACTGCGTGAAGCCGGGATCAAGGCTAAAGCCGCTTTGGTGGTCAATGGTTTTCAAAGCGCGGATGCCATGGTGGCCGGAGCAGTGGCCTTTAAACAACAGCTGCCTATTTTGCCTGTCCACAAGGATCAGATTCCGGATGTAACCAAACAAAGCATCAACCGTTTGGGACTTGAACGTGTATATCTGGTCGGAGGACAGGCAGTGATCAGTCCGGCCGTCAAACAGGAACTAACGAAGCTGGGTCTGGAAGTGCAGCGGGTGGCTGGGGAGAACCGCTTTGCCACCAGCGTGCAGGTGGCCAATCTGTTTTTTGAACGGCCAACCGGGCTGGTTGTGGTTAATGGGCACGCGCTGGCCGATGCCGTGGGGGCTGCTGTGTACGGTCAACCCATACTGTATACGCAAGTTGACAGCTTGCCTGAAGAAGTGAAGGAGTGGGTCAGCACACAGACCAGGCAGGGCCGTCTAGGCTGGAAGGTGGTTGTTGGCGGGGAACAGGTGGTTGACCAATCCGTCCGGGACACGTTGCGGCAGATGGCCGAGGAGGCTGCCGGAGGTGACGAGGGCTACTGGTTCAGAACAACGCAATTTTATCACAATACTGTAGAGCTTGCTGATTATAATTACAATAATACCATTTATGTCAGCTCTCATTTTGAACCTTATCCATTTCAGGGTGAATTGAGCTGGACGGAAAACCCCTACGACAGCCGCACCTGGCAGCTGTACCTGCACAGTTTGCATCATGTCAGCTATCTGCTGGACGGCTATGTGCTGACCGGTGAACATAAATATCTGGCTAAGGCGGAATGGTATATTCACAGCTGGCGGAAGCACAATGCTGATCCCCGGACGGCAGCAAGCACCATGGCTTGGCATAATCATGCTGCTGCCAACCGGCTGATTACCTTGACGTATTTCTGGCAACAATGGCGGCACAGTCCGCTGTATGATCCGGCTGTGGCTGAAATACTGGTAGAGTTAATGCACAGTCATGCTTCTTATCTGGCCGATGACCGCAATTACAGTCACTATAACCATGGCATTTTTCAAGATAAAGCTTTGCTGCAGTTTGTCACGCTCTTTCCCTGGACAGATCCGCACGATACCTGGCGGGATAAAGCGATCAGCCGTCTGACAGAGCGTTTAAAACAAGATTTGACGCGGGAAGGGGTACATAAGGAGCACAGTCCTAATTATCATTTGCTGTTTTATAACCAGTTTAAGGAGTTGGAGCGGTTTGTCCAATCCCACGGCTTGCCTCTGGTAGACCTGTCAGAACAACTGCGGCTGATGGAACGTTATCTGGCTTATATTGCCAAGCCTAACGGAGAGCTGCCCTTGCTGGGGGACACCCGGAGCATGGAGCTGGCCAGAAGAATGGATGCCGCTGAGGTTGATGAACAGTTGGCCTATGTGCTGACCAGAGGTGCCCAGGGACGTCAGCCACAGGCGCTGGATGTGGTTTATCCAGAAGGGGGTACGGCTGTTTTCCGCAACAGCTGGACGTTTGACAACCAGATCTATATGCTGTTAACTGCCGCTTTTCATTCCGTCATCCACAAACACGCCGACGATCTTTCCTTTGTGCTCAGTCATGGCTGGACAGATTATTTTGTCGATTCCGGGATGTACAACTTTGAAGAGGAGGATCCGTTCCGTCAGTACCTGCGCAGCGTGTTTGCCCATAACACCATCGCTGTGGGCGGAGAAAGCTATGCACTGACCAATGAGCAAGCGGGACGGTCGAAAATTACAGGTTACTACCTGGGTGAGACGTACAGTTATGTAACAGCTGAGCACCATTTATACCCCGCTGTCAATATAAAGCGCAGCATTATTCATTTGAAGCCCAACACCTTTTTTATCCTGGACAGGGTGAAAGGCTATAAAACCAGAGAAGTCAGCCAGCTGTTTCAGATCGGCCCCGAAGTGGAAATTGTGGACAAGAGCGAAGCCGGATTGCACTTGGCCAGCCGGGTGGATGATTCAGAGCTTTTCCTGCATCAGTTGCAGCCGGCAGAGCGCTTGGAGCATTATTACGGGCAAACGGACCCGGTTCGCGGCTGGCGCTCAACCGAACTGAATGAGCTTCAACCGAGCCATAGTGTCCACTTTGTGCAAACCGCCAGGGAAGCTGAATTTCAGACCCTGTTCTATATCAATGAGACCAATGTGGTTGATGTGGCTGTGGAAGGCGATGGCGTGCGTTTCATGCTGGACAATGGAGACACCTTGGAGGTGGACTTGAACAAGTAAAAAAAAACTGCCACCTGTTCTGTCTCAAAAGTGGCTGTGGGCATGGTTCACCTGCCGGTAGTCATAAAACTCTAAAAAAGATAGGGAGCCACAAGGGAAACCCTTGTGGCCCAGGGACTATTTTGTGAGTAAGAGAGCAGTAACTGCTCTCAGTTTCATTATAACCATCTGTTAATGAAAGTAAACAGTAATTCGACAAAATTCGACATGTAATTGTTGGTAAAATAGGTCTGGGATGCTATGCCTCCATAGGAGAGCATGGCAGGTTATTGTCCAGTTAAGCGAGTGGGCGGGCGTAGAAAAAGGGAAGTTTTTCTCTAAATGTTCAGGTGAAGAATGCCGATAAAGAAAAGAGAACGATTAAAACGATGTCAGCTTTTGGCGATGTTGAATATAAGCTCAAAATTATCAACGATTAATCTCTAAACTGATTGAAGTGGTCAGGAGGGTATGCAAACATGTCAAAGCGGCTGCATCAGTTCGTCCTGCTGTTATTGGTGTTCTGTTTGATTGGGTCACTGCTCATTCATCCGCTGTTTATTGCAGAGGCCAATTCGGTTGAGGTTCAGCGGATTCAGGGCACTGACCGGTTTGCCACTGCTGTTGAAATCTCTAAGTCGTGGAATCGTTCGGATACCGTCATCCTGGCCAGGGGTGATGTTTTTGCTGATGCTTTGGCTGGCACACCTTTGGCTTATTTGAATAATGCTCCCATTCTATTAACATGGCCAAATGAACTGCCTAAGATAACAGCTGATGAGATCAAGCGATTGAAAGCTAAAGAAGTGATTGTGCTTGGGGGAACGGGCGCCATTTCCCGGAATGTTGAGAACAAACTGGAAGAAGAGATGGAACTGACCGTTCGCCGGCTGGAGGGAGACAACCGTTATCAAACGGCATTAAAAATAGCGGAAGAGATGCGCGGTATACAAGGAGTGAACACTGAGACAGCCATTATTGCCTCTGGGGAGAATTTTCCAGATGCTTTGGCTATTGCGCCTTATGCAGCCCGACAGCGTATTCCTATCCTGTTAACGCAGCGGAATACACTCCCGGAGGAGACCCGGCACTATGTTCAGCAAGTGAACAAAACCATTGTTATCGGCGGGACGGCGGTGATCAGTGAGGACGTGCGCAAGCAGCTGCCGGGAGCTCAAAGGATCGCAGGAAGCAACCGTTATGAAACTTCGGTTAAGGTCATCGAAGAACTAAACATGCCCAAGCGGGAAGTGATGGTGGCCAGTGGGGTGTCATTTGCCGATGCTTTAACCGGTTCTGTGCTAGCCGCAAAGCGGAACATGCCTGTGCTGTTAACTGAGCCCAACCGGCTCAATGCGGCCACGCAATATTTTGTAAACAAATATGCCCCATCCTTGTATATCATCATTGGTGGACAAGCTGCCATCACCAACAGTGTTGTGCTGGCCCTGCAAGGTATAGAGCATGCAATTAAGATCTTTATTGATCCTGGACACGGGGGAAGAGACTCTGGAGCAGTGGGTAACGGATTAAGAGAGAAAGATTTGACCCTGGAAATTGCACTGATGGTCAGGGACATTTTGGTCAAAGAGTACAGTCAAGTAGAAGTGAAAATGAGCAGGGAAACGGACACGTTTATCAGTCTGAGTGACCGGGCAGCGATGGCCAACAACTGGGGAGCGGATTACTTCGTTTCGATTCACCATAATGCCGGAGGCGGCACGGGATTCGAGAGTTTTGTCCATAACCGGGCTACAAATCCTGTTACCCATGAAAAACGGGCCATTGTTCATGATCATATTGTCCAATCTCTGAGCAAATACAATGTGAGAGACAGAGGGAAGAAGGCAGCTAATTTTGCCGTGTTGCGGGAGACGAGAATGCCTGCTGTCTTGCTGGAACTTCTTTTTATTGATAATGCCAATGATGCCAAACTGTTAAAAGATCCCCAATTTAAAAAAGATCTGGCCCGTGCTGTGGCAGAAGGCATCGCCAAAGCATGGAATTTGCCCAAAAAATAAAATAGGCCATGAACAGTAAACAATAAGTAAAAATATGGGCCTAGATAAGCCTTGTCTCTGCGCGGAAAAAGAGGCAGGGCGCTATTTTTTTTTGGAAAGCTTGGGTCACTCAATCTATTGATTTTTCGCTATAATAGAATGGCAGATGTAAGAGAAAGACAGGTAATAGACATGGAACAGTGGGAAGGTGGAAGAAATGGGGGTAAGGGAAAAGAGTAACTGGCTCACTGGTTTGGCTTTGTTTTTGACACTGTTGTTGACTTTTTTGAGTGGTGACAGCGGTATAGCCGCTGAAAGCTTTGCCTATGCAGAAAATGCACACTCAAAAATTGAACAGGATGTCCTTGAAGCGCTTCATCACGGTCCATTTGTTGATGTCATTATCGAATTAAAGGAGCAGGCGGATACGCGAGAGGTTGTACACAGCTTGGAAAAGGCTTATGTTCAAACTCTGCCCATGCATGTGAAACAGCAGCTGCAAAAACAGGCGGTCGTCCGTGCTTTGCAGGAAACATCCACGGCAAGCCAGCAGAGGCTGATCAACCGTCTTGAGCGTTATCAGCGGGAAGGAAAAGTGGTTGACTACTATCCTTATTATATTATTAACGCTGTTTATGCCCGGGCCAGTAAAGAGGCGATTGCAGACCTGGCCCGCTTTCCCGAAGTGGCCCGCATCGCCCTTGATGAGAAGATTGAGCTTCAGTTGTCCTCACTAGACACTGTCTCTCCCCAGTCAGGCGGGCTGGAATGGAATCTCAAACGCATTCAGGTGCAACAGGTGTGGGATAAATTGGGTATCCGCGGTGAGGGGGTTGTGGTAGGGATCATCGATACCGGCGTGCATTGGCAACACGAAGCGTTGAAAACCAAATGGCGGGGATATAACCCCTCTCGGCCTGATCAACCAGATCCGAAAGGAAACTGGTTTGATGCTGTGTTAGGAAAGGATATGCCCTATGATCTGGCGGCAACTCCTCACGGCACTCATGTGTTGGGTATCGTAGTGGGTGAGGATCCCGCAGGGCAGTATCCGGTTGGGGTTGCTCCGGAGGCTAAGTGGATTGCTGCCCGGGCCTTTACCGAAGAGGGTGGGCAAACATCCTGGCTACTGAATGCTGGTGAGTTTATGCTGGCGCCCGATGGGAATCCGGCTTTAGCTCCGGATATTGTCGTCAACGCCTGGGGAGGTGCTCCACAAAAGAACGATTGGTTTAGAGGGGTTGTCAAGGCATGGCGGGATGCGGGCATTGTGCCTGTTTTTGCTGCTGGCAATTCTCCCCATGGAGCCAAGGCAGGGTCGATCAGCAACCCGGCGCATTATCCGGAAAGTTATGCGGTGGGTGCTGTGGATAAGCACAACCAACTGGCGTCTTTCTCCAACAGAGGGCCCAGCGTCTATGAGGATGCGGGAGTTAAACCGGAAATCGTTGCTCCGGGCGTAAAGATCATCTCCAGCGTTCCGGGCGGATATGCCCGTATGGACGGTACTTCAATGGCTGCTCCCCATGTGGCCGGTGTCGCTGCCTTGTTAAGGTCAGCTGATCCAAGTTTAACAGTAGACGAGATTGAAACCATCCTGAACATGACAGCCCTGCCGTTAACCGACGGGAACTATCCCTCATCCCCAAATCACGGTTATGGGCATGGGCTGGTGCAAGCCTATGCTGCCGTTCAACATGTGCTGAATGCCAAGGGGACAGCCGCTGTTGAAAGAATCCAGGGGACAGACCGCTATCAGACTTCAGTGGCTGTCAGTCAGTACGGCTGGGATTCCGCCGATGTGGTGCTCATTACAAGAGGGGATGACTTTGCTGATGCCCTGGCCAGTGTGCCTTTGGCCTACAAATATGATGCGCCTGTTCTCTTGACAAGGCGGAACGAACTTCCGGAAGCCGTGAAGGAAGAAATAATACGTTTGGGAGCTGAAACAGCCATCATCATTGGTCAGGAAGGGGCAGTCAGTCAAGCAGTACAGCGGGAGCTGGAAGAAATAGTACAAAGCGTGGAACGGATAGGTGGCAAAAACCGCTATGACACAGCCGCACAAATTGCCCGGGAACTGGCCAGTGATGCTTCCACAGCGGTGGTGGCCAATGGTAAGTCTTTTGCTGATGCCCTGTCTGTTGCTGCCTATGCGGCCAGAGAAGGCTTTCCTATCTTGCTTACGGATGCCACAAGACTGCCGGATGAGACGAAGACTGTCATAGATGAGCTTAATATTGCCTCCACCATTGTGATTGGCGGTAACCAAGTGATAAGTGAAGCAGTGTACAGGGAGCTTGGGTCCAGTCAGCGCCTTTCCGGTGCTAACCGCTATGAGACAAATGTTATGGTTAACCGCTATTTTAATCCAGGGAGGGATACTTTATTTGTGGCCACAGGACGCGACTTTCCGGACGCCCTGAGCGGAGCGGCACTAGCAGCCCGGCTGAACAGCGGGATGCTGTTGGTAGACCACGATCTTACGCAGGCGGCCAGGGATTATCTTAAAGAAAATTTGTTTACCCGCTTTATCATTCTGGGGGGAGAAGCAGCCGTAAGCAGGCTCATTGCTCGGGAACTTGAATATGGTATGAGTCCTTAGAGCGTTTCAATGAGCTTATGAATCGATCCCTGTTCCATCGGTTTGACGTATTGGTTGCAGTTTCCGATCAGGATATCCTGGTTGTTGCGCATGCATTCGAAAGCATAACAGAGCGCATTTTGATCTAATGTCCATGCTGCGGGCTTGCCGGTATGCTCATGAATATACTGTCTGACCAAGGCCAAAAATTGGCGCCCTGGCGGGTTATTTTTAATAAAGACATTGCCGGCCATCAGCCTTCTCCAGGGGCAAGCGATCACAACGCCTGCGGAAAAGGGGATGGCCACATCATATTGCTGCAGTTTCTGGAAATACGGGGCAGGATCAGAGAGAAGGATTATATCGGCATCCATAATGTACAGGTTAGTGTCGAATCTGTCCATGATCTGCTCCGCAATGAGATATCTTGAGCAAGCATAATATGTCTTCTGATCCTGGACGTGTTCAGGTACCCTTTCCATAGAAAAGCTTGGCTTTTTTACAGCGGATAAGGTTCCCCGGTAGCGATGGATCGAGTGAAACAGGGACTCAGTTTCTTGTATCACTTTTTCTGCTTGAGGTATATCTCCCACTAAGTGAAAATGAAACTGATACTGTTTTAAAACATTGACATAAAACATGAGCTGGCTGCCGTAACAGCGCATAAACTTCTCATCCAGCGAAATAAGGATGATCAAGTCATCGTGACCGCCGGCTGGAGGCTGGCCAACAAATGTCACCCTGTCTTTAGCCGCTTCCAGGTTGTTAGGTTTGTTGCTTTTTTTCAACCTATCGATCAGGATGATGACTTTACTAGCCCATGGCTGCCGGACTTGAAAATCGGAATAAGTATAGACACCCTGATCAAAATGAAGATACTTGAGATAATCGGGCTCAAACAGTGCGGCTTGGTGGAACGTCGCGGCAGCCTTCTTCCTGTTTCCCAGCAGGCTTTCCAGTTTGGCCTTGAGCACAGTGGCCAGCTGTAAAGATGAAGCGAAATCTTCACATTGTTTTATTAACTTTTTAATAGCATCAGCAACAGCTCGGTCTGTATTGATGGTTTCAAGCCAGTCGGCGTAGGAGTGGTGCTGAAGCTGCTGCCGTTCAAATAGTGCTTTCAGTTCCAGATAGATGCTGAAATAAAAAAATAGATTGCCTGAAAAGGAAGCGGTAAAGCCCTTCTTTTCCTTAACATATTGGACAATGGCCGGCACGTTTTGGGGGCTGAAACTGGGATCAGTCCAAAGTTTTCTTATAAATTTATATGCTGCTTTGCCCATCACTTTTAAACAAGCTTCAGCATCGTTTTCCCAGCGGGCAATAAATCCAGGCACTTCTTCCTGCTTCAAAGCGGCCCGGTCTAGAAGGACATGTTCAAATTCATGTTTTTCCTTTTCTGTTATCATCTCCATATAGGGCGTGACATCGACCCATTTTTCTTGTTTGACCTGATATTTATATTTAAATCTCCATTTATTAGTTTCTATTTTTTTGTCAGTTAAAACATAATCACCATCCGCTTTATGGATGATTTCAATCTTGTAAAATGCTTTGCTGTCAAAATCTTTAATCACAAGCCGTACCTGTTCGTCTGGTAAACCATGGTTTTTCCAAGGGTTAAATACCAATGCCATGCTTTCACCTCACATTTGTATCTGTCACAGACATAGACCGCTTTCATTTTATCAAATTCTGAATCATAAATGGAGGATCAGTATGATACCTAACCCTTTTTCAAAGAAGCAAACACTGAAAAGGAAGCTGAGAAACCGGCCGTACATTAAGGTATTTAGCTTGAGTAATATCGTAGAATTAAAAACAATTTGCGATCAGCTGTTAAATAATGAAATCTACGTAGATGACCAATTTCCAGTGGTCAAACTGGAAAAGGATCGGATTTGGACCAGTGATCCATTGCAGGATCGCAGATGGCAGTTCCGCCTCCATTCTTTCATTAGTGTAGAATTGTTGGTTAGCGGGTATGAACGGCTGGGAGAAAAACGTTACCTAAACAAAGCGGTAGAGCTGACTCAAGACTGGGCCAAACATCATTTTCCCCGGTCTGATTCACCTATGGCTTGGCATGATCACAGCACGGCTTTGCGGCTAATTGTCATCAGCAAGCTGTTTGAGCTATGGCGGCAAACAGAGTGGGATGACCGTTTCTTTGAGACGGTGTGCGATCTTGTGACCGAGCATGCGCGCAAGCTGTGTGATCCTGATTTTTATATGGACAACCATAATCACGGTTTGGATCAGGATATGGCTTTATATGTAGCCGCTGTTGTCTTTGAGTTTTTACCTGAAGCGGATCAGTGGCGTGAACTCGCCCTTAGACGCTTCTGGAAACAAATGGGTCATCTCTTTGCCGGCGATGGGAGTTACCGGGAACATTCACCCCAATATACCCTGATTTTTGTTGAGCGCTTGCTTAAATTCGCCTATTTTCTAAAAGACAGGGATGGTCCGCATTTTGAGCGTTTGATACATTGCATCAAACAACAAATGCGTTATCTGACCTATATCTTGCAGCCGGACGGGCAGCTTCCAGGACTTGGCGATACCGTGATGCAACCGGCTGAACGTACGTTGTACAATCCTCCTGAGAATGAATTTGCTGCCTTGCAATATGTGATCAGCAAGGGACAAGCAGGAAAGCCGCCCCAGGAGCTGGATGCCCTCTTTCCTGCAGGGGGGTACGCCGTCTTTAGGAACAAGTGGCCTTACGATCAGGATACCATGCAGGTGGTGTTCTACAGCAGTTTTCATTCCAGGGTGCACAAGCATTGTGATGATTTGGCGCTGACGGTCTTTGGACATGGGCAGCCCCTTTTGATCGACGGGGGGCAATACAAATACGATTATGACAGTGCGGAACGGAAGTACGTGGTCTCCACACGGGCGCACAACACTGTCACCGTTGATGGACAGAATACGGAAACGGTCCGCCTGAATATCGGCAAGTCGGGTCTGACCGATTATTATGCGGGGGAACCGTTTGCTTTTGCTGCCGGAGCCCACTGTTTGTATCCCGGTGTGGTTCACCGGCGCATGGTGCTCATGCTAAAGCCCTATGAAACCATTGTCTTAGACTGGTTGAAGGGATATAAGGAACATCACTTTGAACAGCATTTTACCTTTTATCCCAATCTGGACTGCAAGCTCTCGGACAAGGCGGTGTTGGCCGCCATGGACGGGAAGCAGGGCATATCCCTGCAGCCGCTGATGAACCAGGAAGAGGTGCAGGTTAAGCTGGCCAGGGGAGAAACAGACCCGCTCCGCGGCTGGTGTTCGGTGGAATACGGAAAACTGGAGCCTGCCTGGACCGCAGGGTATACATTAACAGGGAGAGAAGCAAGATTTGCCACTCATATTAACATCCAACCCGAGCGGCAAAAGTTAACAGATTTTCGCTGGGAGCAGGACCGAATCACAATCCGCTGGACAGACCGGGACAATCAGCAGCAGGAGGTTGTCATCATGGTGGGTCTCCGGCACATTTTCTTGGCCATGGATGGTCTAGTGCTGGATGTCCAGCATATTGACCAGCCCGCGCTATGGGCAGCGATGGAGGAAGCGGCCAGTTATGAGTATCGGGAAAAATACCGGGCCGAACGACAGCGGCGTTTGCGCTGGCAGGAGGAAGCAGAGAAGCTGAAAAGACAAGGGAACACTGGAGATTAGGCTGAAGTAAAAGCAGGGGAGTCAGCTTTCGCGGCTTCCCTCTTATGTAATCATTTGTGAACGTTCATAGCAAGGTCAAAGGGTGACGGACAGGCTGGGTTCCTTTTCGTCGAACGGATAATTAAATGGGGACAGTCTGAAACATGCTGTTAAATAACAAATCATGTCAAACCGCATTTGTTCATTGCAGTGCTTCATTCAAGCAGGTTATAATTTATATTTAGAGTTTGCAAAGAGACAGCACGACAAACGTCAATACCAGTCTTACAGGAGATTGAACCATGTTTATCTTAAAGAAATTATGGCACGATCTTAAGGAACATAAAGATTTAATCTATTATCTCACCCTTTCAGATTTGAAAACAAACACGTCCCGCACTTATCTCGGTTTTTTATGGTGGGTGCTGGATCCCGTCTTGTACATGCTGGTCTTTTATTTGCTGGTTCAAGTCATTCTGCAAAGAGGCGGAGAAGGTTATGCCGTCTTCCTCTTTGTGGCGCTGATTCCATTAAAATGGACGACTTCCTGTCTGGTTGACGGGACGAGGGCCATTGTGTCCCACCAGAAAATCATCCAGCAAGTTTATGTGCCCAAAATTGTTTTTATTTTGTCCAGCCTGCTGGTCAATACCCTGAAATTTGTGATTGGATCAGTGGTTTTATTTTTGTTTATTTGGATTTACGGCGTTAATTTGAGCACCCATGCTGTTTACTATGTGGCCATTGCTTTCGTTCAGTTTGTCCTGCTCCTGGGGGGCATGATTATTTTGGCCCACTTGGGGGTTTATGTGCGGGATGTACGCAATGCCATGCAGTATGTGGCCCGCATGTTATTTTTCCTGTCTCCGGTGCTGTATACAATGAAAGATGTGCCCCAAGCCGTGGCGCCCTATCTGTATCTTAATCCGATGACCAGTCTGATCGTCTCTTACCGCAATATTTTGCTGGAGCAAGAGGTGCCGTTGTGGGACCACCTGCTTGTCATCTTGTTTGCCGCTGTAGTCTTATTGTATGTGTCCCTGAAGCTGTTATTTAAGTATGAAAAAGAATATGCAAAGGTGATTTGATGTGAGTGTTGATGTCATCCAACTGAACAATGTATGGGTCTCTTACCCTGACCATCAGGGAGGATTGTGGCGTACCTGGCTGAACCGGGAACGCAAGGTGTTCTGGGCGCTGAAAGGCATTGATTTCAACGTCCGCCGGGGGGAAGTACTGGGCGTGATTGGCCGCAACGGATCCGGCAAAAGCACGCTGTTGAAAGTGCTGAGCGGTTTGATCCAGCCCGACAAAGGGGAATATATTGTCCGGGGCTCACGGCCCGTGCTCCTTTCCCTTGGCGCAGGCTTTAAACCGGATTTGAGCGGTTTGGATAACATTTATCTTAACAGTTTGCTATTGGGACACAGCAAGCAGGAAGTAGATGAAAAACTGGAAGAGATTATCGCTTTCTCGGAACTGGGCGAGTTTATTTATAAACCGGTGCGCACCTATTCGGCCGGGATGCGTTCCCGTTTGGCTTTTGCCACGGCCATTACCCTTGACCCGGAGATTCTGCTGATTGATGAAGTGCTGGGTGTGGGCGATGAAGCGTTTAAAGAGAAATGCAGGGAGGCCATTTTACAAAAAGTGGCCGCTAACCGGACCGTAATCATTGTCACCCACTCAGCCAGCCTCGTTAACCAGCTTTGTGACCGGGTGGTCTGGATTCATCTAGGAGAACAAAAGGCCGTCGGGGAAACCAAAGAGGTGGTCAAAGCCTATCAAGCCTTCATGCGAGGGAATAAGACATGAATGTGTTGATGCTGTTGTTTAAGGATATCCATTATGATGCCCGGGTCAAGCGGGAAGCGGTGGCTTTGGCCGAAGCGGGACACCAGGTGACCATTGCCTGCCTGGAAGAATACCCTGAGGATCCTCCTGTGTTGCATGAGCGGGTGGAACTGTTGCGTTTGAAAATCAGCACCAAACGGATCAGGCGCAGTATCACCAACAGTGAGAGAGGCTCAGGGGCTGCCCGGCATGTATTGCGGATCGTCCGCACCCCTGTCCTTAAATTGTTGAAAGACATACTGGCCAGCCAGGAGTATTACCGGCATGTTAAGGCCTGGCTCCGCCAGCATCCCGTTGATGTCATCCACTGTCACGATTTAAATACTTTGCCGGCAGGGACCCGTTTGGCCCGGCGCTTCGGCACCCGGCTGGTCTATGATTCCCATGAGCTTTTCAATGAAATGGCAGGCAAAAATGCGCTGGAACGGCGAGTGGGTTATTGGGTGGAGAACCGGCTGATCCGCCATATCGATCACTTGATTGTGGTCAACCCTTTTGTAAAAAAGGAGTTTTTCAAACGTTACGGGCCCCTTCCCACTACCGTGATTCAGAACACGCCTGTCTTGCCGGATTTCGGTCAACAACGGCCGGATGATGTGGCTGATTTGCGCTGCAAGTACGGCTTGTGCGATGATGATGTTTTGCTCATTTACCAGGGCGGCTTAAACCCGGAAAGGGGACTGGAAGAGTGTATTCAAGCGGTGGCCTTGTTACCGGAACGGTTTAAGCTGGTCCTGATGGGAGACGGCCGTCTGAAAGAAAACTTGCAGGCCATGGTGGATGAACTGGGTCTGAACAAGCGGGTTTTTTTTCACGAGCCGGTTCCCTCTGAATCGCTGCTTTGGTACACCAAGCAGGCTGATGTGGGGCTGGTCATCTATAAAAATACGTGTCTGAACAATTATTATTCCACCCCGAACAAAATATTTGAGTATTTGCTGGCCGGGATCCCCACAGTTGCTTCAGATCATCCCGGCAAGCGTTATGTTGTGGAAGGGGAAGGAACCGGAATTTGTGTCGCCGAAACGCCTGAAGCGATTAAAGCAGGCATCCTGGAGGTCATCAACCGCCTTGATGCTTTTAAACAGAACTGTGTGGTCAAACGGACCCAATTTTGCTGGCAAAAAGAACGGGACAAACTGGTGAAGATGTACCAACAGTTAGGAGCGCCTGAGCATGAACAACAAGCTGCTGCTCGTTAGCCAACATTTCCCTCCAGAGATCGGGGCGGCCAGCAACCGGATGAAGCATCTGGTTTCCCGCCTCAAGGGTCACGGTTATGAACTGTTTGTCGTAACTGCCAGCCCCAGCTATCCAGAACCAGACCTGTATCGGGGTGTGGAGCTGGATGATGCGGACGGGGAGATCCGGGTTTTTCGCAGTCCGGTCATCACCCGGGGCTTAAAAGGGAAAACAGCCAGGATCGTCAATCAGCTGCTGTTTTTGTTCTACGCTTTGCTCATGGCACCGTTTATTTGCTTGAGGTATTCGGTGCGGGTCTGCCTGACCACATCGCCTCCTTTTCCGGTCAACCTGGTGGGTCTTATCCTGGCTCTGGTGCTGCGTGTCAAATGGGTGATGGATGTGCGCGACCTGTGGCCGGATTCTTTGCTGGCCGTCACCGGTATGAGTGATAAGTCAGTGATCTACAGGCTCTTAAAGAAGCTGGAGCTGTTGTTTTACCGTGTCAGCCGGGCCATTGTCGTGGTCACCCGCCGCTCGAAGGAGATGCTGGTCCGGCAGGGTGTCCCCCCTGATAAGATCCAGGTGATTACCAATGGCATCCCCGATTGGACCCTGGGCTACAGGGGGGCGGGGCAAAGCGCAGGATTGGCGGCTGGTGAGCCATTCCGGGTGGTCTATATAGGTAACCTGGGCTATGCCCAGCAGCTGGAGATCGTGCTGGAAGCGGCCCGCATGTTACAGAATGATCCTGACATCCGCTTTTATTTTGTCGGTGAAGGACTGGCCAAGCCGGATTTAATGCGCTATGTGCGTGACCATCAGCTTGCCCATGTCCATTTCATTCCCGCTCAGACAGATAAGCAACAACTGCTTAAATGGTACAGGCAAGCAGATTTAGGCATTGTGTCATTAAAGCAAAGTCCTCTGTTTGCAACGGTTATTCCCAGCAAGGTTTTTGAATACGGGGCATTGGGTATCCCGATCTTGTATATCGGCCAGGGAGAGGGAGCCGAATTGGTAGAAAAATATGGCTTAGGTAAACGGGTTGACTATGATACAATAGCAATCAAGAGAGCTATTTTAGACCGTGCCCGGCATAAAGATCATGAAAACAGGCAGCAGGAAGACAGGCTGCACCGTTTTATACAGGACTTTTCTTGGGATGCTTTAATTCATAAATACCTGAAAATATTATCCAGTTAAGGGAGAGAGTGAACTGTGATGAAAAAACTGTGTGTGATGGGATTAGGCTATATCGGTTTGCCAACTGCAGTGATGTTTGCCAAACATGGCTTAAAAGTGCATGGTGTCGACGTTAATCCAGTGGTGGTCGAAACGTTGCAAAAGAAACAACTGCATATCGAAGAGCCGGGCTTAAAAGAGATGATGACCGAAGTGATGGATAACGGCAGGCTGGAAGTTTCTACTGCTCCGGCCAAAGCGGATGCGTTCATCATTGCCGTTCCCACGCCGATCAAAGCGGATAAGACCGCTAACCTGGATTATGTCAAAAGTGCCACAGAGATGATTGTGCCTTATCTTGAAAAAGGCAACCTGGTCATTTTAGAATCCACTGTTCCGCCGAGAACGGTTGAAGATGTCATGGTGCCGATTTTACAGCGGAGCGGACTCAATATTGGGGAAGATTTGTATGTTTCCCATTCTCCGGAGCGTGTGCTGCCTGGCCAGTTGTTTAAAGAGCTCGTGGACAATGACCGCATCGTCGGCGGCATCAATGAAAAATCAGCCCAATTAACCGTCGAGCTGTACAAAACTTTTGTCAAAGGGAAAATTCATGTCACCGATGCCACAACGGCTGAAATGGTCAAGCTGATGGAAAATACGTACCGGGATGTCAATATTGCCCTGGCTAATGAATTTGCCCGTATCGCTGAAAAAGTAGGTTTCAACGTATGGGAAGCCATCGAACTGGCCAACTGTCACCCCCGTGTGAACATTCACCGTCCGGGTCCGGGGGTAGGCGGACATTGTATTGCCGTTGACCCGTGGTTTATCATCGAGCAGGCGCCTGAGGAAGCCAAGCTGATCACTACGGCCCGGAACATTAATGACAGCATGCCTTATCATGTGGTGCACACGATTGAAGAATTGGTGAAAACCATCGACAATCCAGTCATCTCCCTGTTTGGGCTGGCTTTCAAAGGCAATATCGACGATATGCGTGAAAGTCCGTCCCTGGTTGTGTTGGAGGAATTGCGCAACAAGGGCTATGAGCTGAAGATCTATGATCCCTATGTTAAAGCGGAGATACCCGGAAAAGTGGACGGTGTGGAAGAAGCGCTGTCCGGATCTGATCTGCTGGTGATCCTGACCGATCATAAGGTGTTTGCTGAACTTGACTTTGCCAGCCTGAAAGGGTTCATGCGCAACCATAATGTATTGGATACGCGGCATATTTGCTCCCAAGAAGCTGTGCAAAACGCGGGCTTTAAGTATTTTGAGATTGGTTCCAAGCTGCCCTTGGAGGTACATGTTTAATCCTGTGGCTGGCAAGCGGGGAGGATCAGGATGAAAACATTGGCTTATACCGCATTATATGTGCTCAGTCTCTATTTAAATATGCGTACGCTGCAGCAGAAGCTGTTTCAGTGGATCCTTGACCTGGGGCGTCCCTATGAGCAGGCCTGCTGGCTGTACAAGATTATCGTCCGGTTGCGCAAACATCGCTTGTTTATCGAACATGTCCGTGCCAACCAGCAGCTCGGGGAAAATGAGAAACGCCTGTTGGCGGCCTTGACCTGGCGGCATCTGCGCCAATATCAGCGGGCCTGGCATGAACTTTCACCCATACCTCCCGGTGATGAGCGCATCGATGAGATCCGGGTGAAATCTTTGTATGATCTAAGGAACGTGGAGGAGCTTCTGCATTTAAGCGATGAGGTGAACCTCGGGGACTACCTGAATGATGAACAAAAGGAGCATATTGTCCGCTATGCTTTTCGCCACCTTGGCCCTCAGCCGGCCCGTCTGTTGGCCGAGTGTTTTGCCCAGGGAGATGCGGAATCGTTTTTTGTCTCCTGCATTGGCAAGTATCGTAACTTGGAGGAGGCTCCCCAAAATTGGAACGAGTTTTTGAGGGACCATTACCAAGAATTTGACCTGGACCGGGAGGAAGAGGTGGCCAGATGCCTAGAGTGGCTGAATGAGCTCCCGGATGAGGAGGGAGAGTTTGGGCTGGTTCTCCTCATGCGCCACGTGGCCCATGAGAAGGAGCTCTATGGCCGTGTGCTGCGTAAGTTGTTTAAATCAAGGCAAGATGTTGAGCTGGATAAGGACCTGGAGGGGTCTGCCTGGGCTTATCTGGGCCTTGCCCAGCAGGCCATCCAAGATCGCAAATACCATTTGGCCCTTCATTTTGCCCTGAACGCTTATAAAGAAGGGGACAAATCTGGCCTGCTCTATGATGTGGTGATCGAAAGCCTGGCTCACTTGCGCGTGAAACGGCATGAGATTTTGGATTTGCAGCGCATGGTGGACGAAGGTTTTATCGATTTATTCAGCCCGGATGCCCTTCAGCTCTTACGGACCTGCAAAGGGTTTCATCATTTGTATGCCGAAATGGACACCGCAGCTTTAGATACCAAGACCTTAGAGCGTTTGATCCAGGCTGGACAAGCCCTTCCCAGCGAACAGCAGCAGGACTTTTACCATTATATTATTAATGCTTTGCTCGCACAGGATGAACCGTTGCAGGTGGATCCTGTACAGCTGGAACAAATGGAGGCTGTGTTGGGCAACGATCATTTGCCGCTGACCCGTCTGCGTTTGCGCCTATATGCTGACCGGAACCAAACTGATGCCATAGAGCATGTGCTTTCCTCCCTCAACCAGGAAGAAAAGGTCCAAGCCCTCCTGTTTATTTCCAGCTATTATTATGAACGGCTGCGGTTAGATACCGCTTTGGCCTATGCTGATCAGGCTTACCAGCTGGCCCCTAGGAACATCAGGGTTTTGCGCAGACTGATCGGTATCCATCACCGGCTGGGTAACATCTCCGACCGCCTTAAGTATTTGCGTGCTTTCCGCTCTCTGTCCGGCCCGCTTTTAGGGCGGGAGTACGATATGGCTGAAGACGAATACCGCCTGCTAGAGACGAACTGGCAATGGGACACGGATCTAGCACCGATCCCTGAAGATGAACGGTCAGAGCGTATTATTCATGTCTTGAACAAATCCTTGCCGGCCATTAATGGTTATACGGTGCGAAGCAGCGAGATTGTCACCCATCAGCAAGACAATGGCCTCTCCCCTGTTGTGGTCACCAAACTGGGCTGGCCTCCGCCTCAAGCCGATGGAGAAAAGGAAATGGAAATCCACAAAGGCATTGAACATTACCGCCTGTATGCCAACAAAAGGAACGTTCAGTTGAACAAGGTGCCGATGAGTGAATATTTCCAGGCCTATGCTGATCAATTTGCCCAGTTGGTCCTTAAACTGAAACCCAAAGTGATTCATGCTGCTTCCAACTTTCAAAATGCCTTGCCTGCTTTGCAGGTGGCCAAGCGGTTGGGGATTCCTTGTGTCTATGAAGTGCGAGGGATGTGGCAGGATACCCAGAGTTCTAAGACGCCTGGATTTTATCTGTCAGAACGTTACCGTTTGCACCAGCGCTATGAAGTTTACTGCTGCCAATTAGCCGACCGGGTGGTGGCCATTAGTGAGAGTTTGCGGGAGCATCTGATTGAACTGGGGGTTGCTGCGGACAAAATCGAAGTGGTGCCCAACGGAGTGGATGCGGACCGCTTTGTCCCACGGGAAAGGGACCAGGAGATTGTGCAGCGTTACGCCCTGGAGGACAAGCTGGTCTTTGGCTTTATCGGTTCGGTTACGCCCTATGAAGGTTTGGATTATTTGTTAAAAGCGCTCGCGCTGCTCAAGGAAAAGAGAGCGGACTTCAAGTGTCTGATCGTTGGGGACGGTCCGGCGCTGAATGAGTTGAAGCATTTGGCAGCCCGCCTTAAGTTGGACGAGCATGTGCTTTTCGTTGGGCGGGTGCCCCATGACGAGGTGCAACGTTATTACTCCGTGATCGATGTATTCCCCTTCCCCAGAACCAAGGCCAAAGTGTGTGAGCTGGTCACCCCGTTGAAACCATATGAAGCGATGGCCATGGGCAAGCTGGTCCTGGTCAGCGACATTCCGGCTCTGAGGGAAATGGTGATTGAAGGGGAAACAGGGCTGATCTTTGAGGCCGAAAATCATCACGCCCTGTATGAAACACTGGCCCAGGCGGAACAGCATCTGGATCTGGGAACAAAAAGCCGCACATGGGTGGAACAACACCGGGATTGGAAAAAGCTGATCCAAGCTTACCCGCACATTTATGAGCAGGCGGAACAGGCAGCAAAAGCGGCAAGACAAACAGAAAGTGCTGTTTCCTCCACGTCATAATAGTTATAATTATATATAGAAAATATGGGGCAATACGTTGCCCGCCTCTACAGAAACTTATCTGAGACATGCGCCAGTCAGTGACTTCACCATACTGGGCGGACCGCAGGCTGTCTCAGATGAGGTTGCGGTTAAGATTAGAGAAACAATCACTTTTAAATATCCGGATATTGGAAGGTATTGCAAGGCTATGGAATGGCACATTTAAAAGCTCGCTGCAATATGCAAGCGGGCTTTTTACAACAGGCGAAATAATCTACAAAGCCGTCAGCAGGCCTCTATCAGGGCTGTTGATAAAGGGGTGGTCAGATGACACAACAGGCCATGATGCAATGGGTGATGAATAGGGTAAATGGCCAGTATATCCTCGATTTCTCCTCCTTTGAAGGGAAACTGGGAGCGGAATTGGCCAAAATGGAGAAGGAGGTAACCATTTGGCTTCCTCCAGAGAAGTTTTCTTCTTTTTCCCAGTTCTTTCACGAGAACTCGGAAGCTGAGGGCAGGTTGCATGTCTATGCTGGCAACCGCACAGCGTTGTTTTATGCTGATCACTATTTTAATACGATTATACTTAATCCGCTGGAAGCTGAAGTTGTTGAACAGCCCTCTCTCTTGATACAGGAACTTGCCCGCTTGCTTAAACCAAATGGCCGCCTGATCATGTTTTACCCGGCAACTGAAGCATTGTATCATGAGCCGGGCCGGTTGATCCGCTGTTTTTCCATGTTGGCTGAGCTTCAGCACTGCCTCTATTTAAAGGGAGTTGAACTGAAAAATGGTTACCTGCGGGCAGTGGCAATCAAACGCTATCACGGACAACATCTGTTGACAGATGAAGAATGGCGCAATCTGTTGAAGGGCCATCTTTATGAGTATCATGAGGCACCGTGGGGCAAAGAGGTGTCCCTTTTGCGGGAGGAGAACGCCCGCTTGCGCGATGAGGTGTCCCAGTTAAAACAGGAGAAAAAAGCTTTGGAAAACCAGCTGGCCGCAATTAAATCTAGCTTCTGGTGGAAAGCGGCCCATCGTCTTCAACGCTGGACGGGTGGTAGCAGGGAGCCAATACCGGGTGGCGAGCAGGAAAACAATACATCTCCCTCCCTTTTACACGCTGAGAGGAACGGCACCGCCGGCACACCTGCGGGCAGCAAGATGACTGTTTCCTCTGCAGCCAAAGCATCTGAGCCTTTGGCCGGGCCTCCCTTAAGCAAGGGAGCGTCAAATCCACCTGCTGGAACAGCACCTTCTGCAATGTCATCAACAGCGGCAGACCAACCTGTTGCAACCCTGGCTGAGCATCAGGAACAGACGCTGATGGATCAATGGCAACGCTATCTGGGGCGTGTAAGAGAGGCAGGTGCACAGCAGTGGATTATAATGGACGGCAGCACGACCTACTGGCAGCATAACCGTTATGACCGTACCTTGCAATTAACAGGCGCCTTGCTTAGACAAGGGGTGCCCGTCGTCTTGGTTTGTGACGATGATGGTCAGGTGCTGCCTGCCTATAATGGATCATTGCTGTTCCAATTTCCACGGACCATTTTTGAAAAAAGGGTTCATGAGGTTCTGGAGGCTGATCCTGGCGTCAAGATGAAGCTGATGATTTTTACCCGCCCAACCCTTTCTCAAACGCGTATGTTGCATGTTTGCAAGGTGAAGGGCTGGGTAACGGTTTATGACGTTCAGCAGGATTGGGAGGCTTTATCCTGCTGGGCCGGCCAATCTGTCTATGCCCAGCATATTGAAAAATATTTGGTCCATCATGCTGACCATATCATTGCCGTTTCGTCTCCCATGAAACAGAAACTGCAGGAATGGGGAACCTTAGCGGCAATCACGGTCTGTCCGAACGGATGGGAACTGGCCTGGTGCGGGCAGCAGGGAGAGCAAAAAAGAGACCGTCCAGCCCAAACCAAACAGCCTGTGATTGGTTATGTGGGCCTGTTGGGCAAGCCCTGGTTTGATTGGGAACTGGTGATCCGCCTGGCCAGGTCTCACCCTGAGTGGCGGTTTGAAATCATTGGCGAGGACAATGAAAAGAGCGGTGATCTTACTCCCCTTTTACCTGCTAACATCAAGGTTTATGCCAAACGGGATGAACACCACAAACAGCGTCTGCTGAGCCGGTGGTCCGCTGTATTTCTGCCATTTGCT
This sequence comes from Caldalkalibacillus thermarum, assembly GCF_014644735.1. Lineage (NCBI taxonomy): Bacteria > Bacillati > Bacillota > Bacilli > Caryophanales > Bacillaceae > Caldalkalibacillus > Caldalkalibacillus thermarum. The sequence goes on from NZ_BMKZ01000028.1 coordinate 41,447, forward strand.
GACCCTCTGGTTGCTGCCCATAGTGACCCCATACCCATCTATGAATATCTGGCTAACGGGTTGCCGGTGATTAAGATGTATGGCGATGAGCGCGGGCAGTGCCCGTACGTTTATCCGGCCACGAATGGCCAGGAGGCAGCCCTGCAGTTGCAAAAAGCCATTGATGTTGCTGTTGACCAGGCTCTGTTAGAAGATTACTTGAAGCAACAGAGCTGGGAGAAGCGCGTCACACAGCTGTTAGCCGTGACGGAGACGGCACAGCCGCCCATTTTTGCACAATTTCAGTCTGGAAAAAAGGGGATTGCCAAATGAAGATTTTATACATTTACCGCTATTTGATCCTGGGCGGGGTAACAACCCAGCTGGTTAACCGTTTGGCCTATTTGCGCCGTTTTGCTGAGGTGCATTTTGCCTATTTGAAAGATTACGGCGGGCGGCGCGCATTTGGTGATTATCCTCATCTTCAGGTTGCCGGCAGTACCGGGGAATTGGCTGATTATATCAACAGCCATAACTTTGATGCGGTCATCATTATTGATACGGATGAGGCCTATGCAGCTTTAGAGCAGGCCAGGTACCAAGGTTGTGTGATTCATGAGGTGCATACCACAACCAGCAATATCCGTTATCTGGACCGTTTGAATATAACGGGTATCGACGCTTTTCTTGCGCCTTCAAAGTACGTGGCAGATCTGATCAGGAAGCGGTTCCCCGCAGCAGCGGCACGTTGCTATATCACGCCGAATTGCCTGGATACCGGACTTTTTACCTATTCCCAGCCTGAGCATATCCCTGCACAAAAAGTACTGCTTTGGGTCGGGAAACTGGACCAACATAAAAACTGGCCTGCCTTTTTGGCCATCTCCCATAGTCTGTTACAATTAAGGGACGATTGTCAGTTTTGGATGATCGGCGGTGAAACGGCCAAAGCAGAAACTGTTGATGCCCTGCTTGAGCAAGCTGACCAGTATGGCTTGTTATCCCGGTTGCATTGGATACAAAGTCTGGATTATGAGGACATGCCACAGGTTTACGCCTTAGCGGCAGCCAGCGGCGGATTAAGCATCAGCACATCCAAAAACGAGTCCTTTGGGATGACCGTGATTGAATCACTGGCTTGCCGCTGTCCGGCACTTGCCCCGCGGGTGGGCGCCCTTCCAGAAGTGCTAGATGGTGAACTGAATGTCTGTTTGTACGATGGTTTGGATGTTCAACAGATCACGGAGAAACTAAACCGTCTTCTTGATGATCAAAATCTAAGGAACCGGCTGATTGATGCCGGCTGCCGCAAAGTCAGGTCCCAGTACAGCATTGAAGCTGCTGGCCGTCATTATTTTGACACGCTGAACAAGGTGATCAACCAGAAGATGGGAAAAGAACATTAAGCAGAAACAACCGTGGAGAGAACAATTGCAAAAGTTAGCACCCTGCGGGGTGTTTTTTATGTTTAAAACTCAACTTTCGCACCTTGAAAAACACGAGAATCCCTTGATTTAACTGGGGAATTTGGTCAAAAAACGCGAAAAACACCCAATCCTTTGGTAAAATGAAGTTGCTATCACTAACACTTACCAAGGAAAGGATGTTTTTCATGTCTATCGTACCAAATTCCTCGGCTTCTGACCAGCAACTTCTTTC
>NZ_BMKZ01000029.1 GCF_014644735.1 Caldalkalibacillus thermarum
GGGCGTAAGCCTTTACCCTTGATGAAATGGACGGACAGGCTATACTACAAAAAGACGAAACAAAGAGCATTTTTGAGAAATAACTTAAAAAGTTGTGATTATGTCCAAATTTAGGGGGTTAATCCGATATGATATTGAGCCATGGTTGCATTCCTCCTTATGTTTGGTGTTTTTGGTCCACTGTTTATTCTACCAAAGGGGAAGCAACATGGCTCTTTTTCTATTTCCCTTTTTACACAATTATATGGACTTAACTAAAGCATGAGGAGCCACTCCGTTGAGGGAGTGGCTCTTTATACTTAGCTTGCCTAAACCTGTTTTAAACACTTTTTGTAAGATTATATAACATAACTTGATCTTAGGATGGTGTCATTTAAATATGATGTAAACTTTTATTACGAGATTTGAGACTTTTTAGCAAAATTCTTTTATGCTAAAGATAACCGAAACATTACATTTACTCATTCGTTCATGGTTATTAAAGGAGATGATGGTGATCCTCCGGGTGATTTATCAGTTTGTGCTGATTGTTGGCGTGTACGTGTTGGGCACTTTGGTGGTGCATATTTTTAAACTCCCTCTGCCAGGAAGTATGGTGGGAATGCTGCTTCTTTTTCTGGCACTTTGGTCAGGAATGATGAAACTGGAGTGGGTGGAACAAGCAGCTGATCTGCACCTGAAACATATGACCTTGTTCTTTATACCACCCATTGTGGGGATCATGTACTTTGCAGATGTATTTCTAAGGCAGGGGATTACGGTGTTGTTGGTGATCATGATTAGCAGTGTGTGTGTGTTGCTAGGAACGGCGTACACGGTTGAATTAGCTGATAAGTGGAAGAGGAGGAGATAAATTGGGAACCCTTGCTTTCCAAACATTAACGATCACATTAATGACGAGTGTAAGTTATGTTCTGGGACTTAGGTTGTTTCGCCAGCTGAATAGAACATTTCTCAATCCCCTATTCACGGCCACATTGTTTATGGTAGTGCTACTATCTGTGTTGAAGATCGACTACCACATGTTTGCTGAAGGGACACGCGTTTTTACTTTCTTTTTAAATACCGCTACTGTTGCCCTGGCCATTCCCCTTTATAAGCAATGGCAACTGCTTCGAAAGAATCTTAACCAGATTGTATTGAGTATTTCTTTAGGCCATGGGGTTGGTATAGCTTCCGCAGTAATCTTGGCCAAGACGATTCACCTGAATGACCACTTGTTAACCTCTCTTATTCCTAAGTCTGTCACAATTCCTGTCGCCCTGTCATTGTCTCAAGCATTAGGTGGTGTTACATCATTCACTGCTTTATTTGTTTTAACCTCCGCATTATTTTCTATCACTTGCGGCCCAAAATTATTATCGCTATGCGGCATTAAAAGTAATCTTGCCAAGGGATTAGCCTTAGGAGCATCAGCTCAAGTCTTGGGCGCCACTAAGGCCATGAAATGGGGAGAAGAGGCAGGAGCCATGGGCAGCGTGGGCATGACGGCGTCAGCGATCTTGTTGTGTTTAATATTTCCGCTTCTTGTGCATATTGTTTAATCATGTTGATTTTTATCACCTACATGCCAATCATTCCCAGGAGGTGAATGAAAATGGAAGTGGTCACAGAGATTTATCCCGTGAAAAAACTAAACTATCAACAATTAATTCAACTGTCTTCAATCGCTAACCGTTTCGCCAGTTACATTGTGATCAAAAAAGAGACTTTCGAAGTGAATGCCAAAAGCATTTTGGCACTGTCAGTTTTGCCCACAATAGAAGGAAAATACGAAATTATTGCGTTTGGAAAGGATGCCAAGGAAGCGGTTGATACATTAGAATATTTCTTGTCAAATACGACCAATCAATCGGCCATGTAATGTGAACCCCTTAGCCTATACTGATAAAATCCTCTCCCTTATAGCTACACTTGAAAGGCGTAAGCACCACTGTGGACTGCGCCGTTTTTTTGTCTACACGTATTAAACAGCTGGGCGAATAAATTGTATTTCAATTTTAAACTTGACCAAAATTATAAATCAATGATACCATGTTGTAAACACTACATAACACTAAAAAATGCAGCGAACATTTCCTAACATATTAGGGTTTTGTTTCATACTCCTATACAGTTAGGAGCTGGCTGATGGTTAAGTACAAACAAAAAATCCAGGAAAACTTTCATAACTTATCGGCAGGGCTGAAAAAAGTAGCCAAGCACCTGTTGGACAATCCCCACTCGTTTGCCATGCAAGCTGCTGGCAAGGTGGCCAAGGAGATTGGGGTGAGTGACGCCACTGTCATCCGTTTTTGTTACGCTCTGGGTTACAGCGGCTTTAGTGAACTGCAACAGGAAGTCAGAGAACACCTGATGAATGTGCCAAGCAGCTTGCATGAATTTCAAGCGGAAAAAGAAAAATTGGCTGACAACACCCATTTCTATATCAATGTGTTGAAACAGCATCAAGGTCATATTCACAGCGTGATCAGTCAGTTGCGGGAAGGGGATCTCCATCAGGCGGTACAGAGGTTGATCGAAACCGATCAAGTCTTGGTGGCAGGGATGCGCTCATCCTTTGCCATGGCCCACTGGCTTGTCTTTACTCTAAACCTTGTCCGGGGCAATGCCAGGTTGTATCAGCCGGGAAGTGATGACCTGTTGCTGCTTTTGTCGCAGATGAATGAGAGAAGCACATATGTGGCCATATCCTTCCACCGTTATGCCCGGGAGACCATTAAGCTGGCTCAGGTCTTAAAAGAAAAAGAGGTGTTTGTCATTGGTATTACCGATTCGGAAGTGGCGCCAGTTACCCGATATGCAGACCTCGTTGTCCCTGTCTCCATTCCGGTTAAGTCCACCATTGATGCGGCCCCGTCAGTCATGGCGGTGTTGAACGCGATCATTGCCGGCATCACGATCCAGGACCGGGAACGTTTTGAACAGCGCAAAGCAACATATGAGGCCCATCAACTTGATTCCTTTTTCCAGGAAGAACATTTTTCTTGAGAGAGGGGACGATCCATGGTGAAACGTACAGTGCATGGTTTGCGTGAAGAGCTGCTGGCCATCTTCAACCACTTGCACCAGCATCCGGAGGTGAGCTGGCACGAGGTTGAAACCACCAGATATATTGCCGATTATTTGCGGCGATATGGTTGCCGGGTCACCACCTTTGACGACTGTACAGGTGTGGTGTCTGAAATGGGGAAAGGGAAACCGGTGGTGGCCGTCCGGGCTGATATGGATGCTTTATGGCAGGAAGTGGATGGTGTATGGCAAGCGAATCATTCTTGTGGCCACGATGGGCACATGACCATCGTCTTGGGTGTGTGTCTGGCGCTCCGTAAGCTTGACTTTCAACCATCAGGTACGGTCAAATTCATTTTCCAGCCAGCTGAAGAAAAAGGAACAGGCGCTTTGAAAATGGTCGAAAAGGGGGTCGTCGATGATGTGGACTACCTGTTCAGCGTACACTTAAGACCTGTGCAAGAACTAGGGAAAGGTAAAGCTGCACCTGCCATTCTGCACGGTGCCGCCCAGTTTATCTCAGGTGAAATCAAAGGTACAGATGCCCATGGGGCCAGGCCTCACTTAGGCACCAATGCCATTGAAATTGGGGTAGAGCTGGTCCACATCTTAAAAGGCATTCATTTAGACCCCATGATCCCCTATTCGGTTAAAATGACCCGTTTTACAGCCGGAGGGGAAAGTGCCAATATTATTCCGGGCAGTGCCCAGTTCAGTTTGGATCTAAGGGCACAAACAAACAAGGCCATGGATGAATTGGCGGGGCGGGTGGAAAAAGCAGTGGAGAAGTTGGGCCAGCTCCATGGGGTCCAGATTGAGCTTGAACATGGCGCGCGCACTGCAGCGGCAGAAGTGGATCCTGAAGCAGAAGCAATAATGGCCGAAGCCATCACCCAAACCTTAGGCGCAGAGCATCTGGTTCCGCCCATTGTGACCACGGGCGGGGAAGATTTTCATTTTTATACCATTAAAAAACCCCATTTGAAAGCAACGATGCTAGGTTTGGGTTGTGATTTAAAGCCGGGACTGCACCATCCTCACATGACCTTTGACCGGGAAGCGTTGCTGGACGGGGTGGAAATCTTGACCAGGGCCGTCTGTTTAGCCTTTGATAAAGTGAAAGGAGGATCATGAGTGGCTGGGCCCATCACCATTAAGCCTCTGACCACCATTGAAGAGTTGGAGCAGGTTCAGGAATTGGAAAGGGACGTATGGCAGATAGACCCTGTTCCCGTTCATCAAACATTAACAGCGGTGAAAAATGGCGGATTGGTGCTTGGTGCCTTTGATGGCGACAAACTGGTTGGCTTTAACTATGGGTTTGCCGGGTTTCAAAACGGGCAGGTGTATCTCTGTTCCCATATGATGGGCATTGCTAAAGCATATCGGGGGCGGGGAATAGGGGAGTTGCTTAAACAGAAGCAAAAAGAACTAGCCTTCAAGCAAGGTTATTCCCTGATCAAATGGACATATGATCCCTTAGAAAGTTTAAATGCTTATCTTAACCTGTCCAAACTGCGGGGAATCGGGGCAGAGTATATTGAGAACTGTTACGGAGAAATGAATGATGCCTTAAATAAGGGGCTGCCCAGCGACCGTTTCCAAGTCCATTGGCACATCACCAGTGAACATGTTCATTCGGCTTCGTCCTGGATTGATCAGTTTCCCTTACAGGACAATAACGTTTTAGTCCATTACCAGCTAAAATCTGGTCAGCTTCCTCAACTGAGTGACCATATTTCCTTGGAAAAGATCACAGACATGGTAATCAACGAGGAAGGCGGCAAACTTCACGAACGATTCTCTCCACAGGGATATTGGCTGCCGATCCCGGACAATTTTCAAACGCTAAAGAAACAGGACCATGCTTTAGCCTTGGATTGGCGCCTCAAAACCCGCAAGATTATTACCCATATGCTGGCATTAGGCTACGTGGCGGTACGGTTGCTTAAAACGGATCAGGGTGTGCATTATTATCTGTTTGTGCCTCAACATCGTTTAGCATTGTAGCATGACGTTCCAAGCATAGAAAGAAGGTGGTTGCTCAATGACACATGAAATCAACATTCACAGTGTAACGCTCTATCGCTTAAGGATGGCCTTAAATGCACCTTTTACCACCAGCTTTGGCACCATTTCTGAAAAAGAATTTTTTGTGATTGAGGTGCAGGATGAGGAAGGAGAAAGCGGGTGGGGAGAATCGGTCGCCTTTACCTCTCCCTGGTACAATGAGGAAACGGTCAAGACAAACGAACACATGCTAGAGGATTTCTTAATTCCCCTGTTATTGGGAAAACCGGTTCGCCATCCCGACGAAGTTTCCGAGCGCTTTGCCCCCATCCGGCGTAACAACATGGCTAAAGCAGCCTTGGAAGGAGCGGTTTGGGATCTGTACGCCAAAAAACAGCAGCTGCCCTTAGCACATGCACTGGGGGGTGAAAAACAAGAGATTGAGGTGGGGATCAGCCTGGGGATACAGGAGACGGTGCAGGATTTGCTGAAACAAATAGACCGTTATGTTCAAGAAGGTTACAAACGAATCAAAGTGAAAATCAAGCCCGGTTGGGATGTGGAGGTGATACGGGAGATCCGCCGCCACTTTCCCAATATTTTGCTGATGGCGGATGCCAACTCGGCCTACCGTTTGGACGATGCTGAACACTTAAAAGCATTGGATGAATTTAACCTGATGATGATTGAACAGCCTTTGGCCCATGATGATATTGTGGATCACGCCAGGCTGCAGGCCCAGCTTGAAACACCCATTTGCCTAGATGAGAGCATCCATTCCCTTGAAGATGCCAAAAAGGCCATCGAACTGGGCAGCTGTAAAATTATTAACGTTAAAATTGGCCGGGTTGGCGGCTTAACGGAAGCCAAAAAAATCCATGATTACTGCCAGGCCAAACATGTCCCCCTGTGGTGCGGAGGCATGCTGGAAGCCGGAATTGGCCGGGCCCATAACATTGCTTTGACCACATTAAGCCAATTTGTCCTTCCCGGAGATACGGCTGCTTCGTCCCGGTATTGGCAGCAGGATATTATTGAGCCAGAAGTCACGGTTCACAATGGCACGATCAAGGTGCCTGACAAGCCAGGCATTGGCTATGAAGTGGACCGTGGACAATTGGAAAAGTATACGGTGGAAACTAAAACGTATAAGCGGTCATTATCAAAGTAAGGTTCAATTTTCATTCAATAAAGCCCATAACCTGATGTAGGGTGGTTTTGATTGACCCGGTGCAGAACGGATGTATCCTGAGGATACATCCGTGCCTACAATGTAAATTAACTGACTTTTAACAACTGAGGTTGCAAGGATGTTTTAGGTTTAGTTGCAAGGATGTTTCAGGCTTATGACTATCGTTCTTTGCTGAAACAATTGGTGGGCAAGTTATGGGTGGCCTATGATATCGTCTATCTTGCCCTAGCGGTGCTGATCATTGCGGTTATGGCGGCTGCAACTGGGGAAATTTTAAATTATACCATGGGTTTTAATCCCTGGGTGGGTATTATTGGCAGTACCCTTTTAGTAGACGTGCTTAATTTTTATGGTGAGAAGCTCATTGCAAGGTTTAATGAGCGGCTACATCATTTTCAGCATTCTTGTTATTTCATCGACTTGGGGAGAGGCCAGACGAATGCTGGCCACAGGAGACACCAGTTTGTTGCCTGAAGACGTTGGAATCGGGCTGGTCATCTGGACGGGTATATTATACGTCGGCTACAATCTGGCGGTGTATCCTGCAGCGTTGTTTACGGTCAAACGGCTAGAGTCAAGAAAACATTCGCTCTGGTCCGGAGTGATTGCCGGAGTTTTAATGACATTTCCTTGGTTTTTAACATATTTTACGATTCTGGGCTTTTATCCAAATGAAGAAGTGTTAGGAGCCCGGATGCCTTGGCTTGTGATGCTAGAAGGATTTGGAAACTGAGTTGTTGTCCTGTTTGGGGGGAGGTTGTGGGATGGACCTTGATTGAGACCGCAACGGGAATGATACAGCCTTTATTAACAGGATTAATGCCATGCGTTGATTGCCGTTGGTGCTTTGGTCGGTTCAGTTGTTTTAGCTCAAGTGGGCATTATTGACCTTATTGCTAAAGTATACACCTTAATGGCTTACTGCATGATCGCTGTCTATCCAAATCCCTTATTAATCATTGAAATCATCCGTATTGTTAATCCAGAATGGAAGAAAGAACTGTGGACTCAAGAAAAGAAGGAAGAAGCAGGGTCATAGACATTTCAGAAGCAAACCACCTTCCTATTTTAGGGGGAGACAGGGCTCCGTATCTTTGTCTCCTCCTTTCTATACTTTGAACAGTCTGTATGATAAACTTGTTGTTAGATAAAATGGTTACGATCGTCAGTCATCCAAGTTTGTCGCCTTTTACTAAACTGGTGAAAATTACTAAACTGGTGAAAAGGAGATTGAATGATGGAAAAGGAAATTTTACAAGCCCTAAGGGAGTTGTCGGCGGGAATGAAATCGCTTCACCACAAGGTTGATGGTCTAGAAAAGAGAATGGATAGTTTAGAAACAAGAATTGATAGTTTAGAAACCAGAATTGAAAGTTTAGAAACAAGAATGGATAGTTTAGAAAAAAGAATGGATGAGAGGTTTGACGCCATTGAGGCTAGCCTTGAGATTCTGGTCAGAGAGAACCATGAAAACAAGTTGGAAATCCTGAGGCTCAAAAGGGCAAAATGAACGGGGTGTATGTTCCTTAAAAAGACCAGGTCGAATATGGTCTTTTTTCTTTACTCATAGATGAAAGCGGTTTACTTCGCATAGAAGCGGATATTTTCTCGACGGTCAAAGCGAAATAATAAAAAGTCATAGGGGAGAAAGTATGGGCAGAAAAAGAAGATGGCTGCTGTGGGGAAGCGTTGGCGTTGTTGTGTTGGCCTTATTAATCATTGTAGGCATTTCTATGTATGTGGGCTGGCAACTGGTTCATCCGGAAAAGAAACCTTTGGATGAATGGCCGGAAGATTATGGCTTAACATTTGAGGAATTTGAAGTTGAGAGCTTGTTGGATGGAATAAGGCTTAAGGGATGGATCATGGAAACACCTGGACCAGCTCAAGGGGTGCTCGTGTTTGCCCATGGATACAGTGGCAACCGGTTAGAAAAGCCGTTGCCAGCCCTGGCCCTGGCCCGTGACCTGGTGGAGAGTGGCTTTCATGTCGTTATGTTTGACTTCCGCAATTCTGGGGAATCAGAAGGGAACATGACGACTGTAGGCTTATATGAAAAGGATGATCTTATTTCTGTCGTGCAATCCATGAAAGCACGCTATTTGGACTTGCCTTTGGGTGTAATTGGATTTTCAATGGGTGCTTCGACCGCTTTGCAAGCAGCAGCAGAAGAGCCATTAATTGAAGCTGTTGTTGCCAATTCACCGTTTCGTGATTTGAAGGCATATCTAGGAGAAAATTTGTCCCACTGGTCAGGGCTGCCCGATTTTCCCTTCACACCAGTTATTTTGGGCATACTCCCCCGCCTGATAGGCATTGACCCGGCTGAGGTCAGTCCACAACAGGCCATTCAAGAGATTGAGGTACCCGTTCTCTTAATCCATGGCACCGGGGATGAGGCCATTCCCCTTTCAAACAGTGAAGCCATTTATGCCAATGGTCATCCGGATGATGTCCAGCTGTGGATTGCTGAGGGCGCAGGACATGTACGGACGTACAACGTCTATCCTGAAGAATACAAAACCAGAGTGGTCCACTTTTTCCAAGAAGCATTTCAAAATGAGTAATGAGAGATTATGGTGAAAAAACATTTGCACAATCTTTCCTTTTGGCATATAATAAATAGCAAACATAAAATAATAATTATAATGTGATAATGATTATAAAAAAGTTAATCAACACTTGACTTACTTTACTAAACTGACGCGCTGCCATTCGAAATGGCAGCTTTTGTCATTTAAAGGGCCACTATGAGCTTGATTTTCTTTCTCACTCTCTTTTTTAACCAAGAAAATTTTTTATCAATAAGTGAATGGTAGAAAGGAAGGATAGGATATGTCCGTACCTCTGTCCCAACAAAAAGAGACGAACGCGGCAAGTGTTTCGGAAGTTAAGTGGTTATCGTACCCATTCTTCAAACGGAACGGGCAACTCATTGCTGCCTTGGGCAGCGGATTGCTTCTTGTGCTGGCCTGGCTGCTGTCCCGTGTTGACCAAGAGCATGTCTCTGTATTGCTCTACTTAACCGCCTATCTCATTGGAGGATATGTACAGGGCAAAGAAGGATTGATGCAGTTATTTAAAGAGAGAAAAGTGACGGTCAATTTGCTGATGGTGCTGGCTGCTTTAGGTGCGGCTTTAATCGGGCACTGGGCAGAAGGAGCGATCCTGATCTTCATCTTTGCCCTCAGTGGGGCACTGGAAACATATGCCGTCAATAAAAGTCACAAAGAGATAACGGCCCTAATGACGCTGCAGCCTGAAGAAGCCACCCTGGTCGAGGGGGATGCTCTCCGGAAAGTTCATGTTGAACAATTGCAAATTGGCCAACACATCCTGGTAAAGCCTGGGGAACGCATTCCGGTAGATGGTCAAATTGTCAAAGGGCAAACCACGATTGATGAGTCCATTTTAACTGGGGAGTCCATTCCAGTGGAAAAAGGATCAGGTGATGAGGTGTTTACGGGCACCATGAACGGACCGGGCACTTTGGTGGTTTGTGTGCAGAAAGAAGCGCACGATACCGTTTTTCAAAAAATCGTTAAGCTGGTTCAGGATGCCCAAAACAAAAAGTCCCCCGGCCAGCAATTTATTGAGCGTTTTGAAACCATTTATGTCAAAGTGGTGCTGGCTGTGGTGCTGCTCATGATGTTCCTGCCCCATTATCTTTTTGGCTGGTCATGGACGGAGACTATTTACCGGGCTATTGTCCTCCTAGTTGTTGCTTCTCCCTGTGCAATTGTGGCTTCGATCAGCCCAGCTATGTTGTCAGCTATATCCAACAGTGCCCGCCGGGGAGTGCTGCTCAAAAGCGGTGTTCATTTGGAAACGCTGGCCAATCTTCAGGCGATCTGTTTAGATAAAACAGGGACGATTACCCAGGGAGAACCAGTCGTCACCGACGTTTATGTGTGTGATGGCATGGATATTGAACAGTTTTTAAGAACGGTTGGGTCGGTGGAGCAGGTCTCTTCCCACCCTTTGGCAGATGCCATTACCCGTTATGTCAAAGACAAGGGAATATCCCTTTTCCAGCCGGAATATGTGGAAAACGTGCCTGGACATGGAGTGAAGGCTCAGATTGAAGGGCATGAATGGAAGATAGGTAAATTGGATTTTGTCGGTAAAGACAAGGGATATGCCTTTCAAAACGGCATTGCTCACAAGCTTGAGCAGGAAAGAAAAACTGTCGTTTATGTGGCTTGCGGAGAAGAGGTTATCGGTGTTATAGCTTTGAAAGATACAGTCAGGGAAGAGGCCAAGCGCGCTGTTGCACGTTTCAAGAAACTGGGTATTGAACCCGTCTTGATTACCGGAGATACGTATGATACAGCTCAAAAGATTGCTCAAGAAGTTGGGATCAGGCACTTTTATGCTCAATGCTTGCCGGAAGATAAAGTGAGGCACATTCACCGGCTGCGGGGTCCAGAAGGAAAACAGGTAGCCATGGTGGGTGACGGGATTAATGATGCGCCTGCCTTAGCTGCGGCATCGGTCGGGATCACCATGGGAGCGGGCAGCGATGTGGCCATAGAGACCGGAGACATTGTCCTGGTTAAAAATAACCTTCTCCAATTAGCCCATACGGTTGAACTGGCCCGGCGCATGAACCGCATCATTAAGCAGAATATTGTTTTTTCCGTCAGTGTGATTATCCTGCTGGTGCTGGCCAACGCTTTCCAGGTCCTCACCCTTCCGTACGGTGTTATCGGACACGAAGGCAGCACGTTGCTGGTGATATTGAACGGCTTGCGTCTGTTAAAAGGGACAGGATCTTAAGGAAGGGATTGAAAGTTCGCACAGTCTTTTAAAAAAACTGCCTTGCTAGCGTCAAGGCAGTTTTTTTTACAGCCGTGTAAAACATATACTTATGTGAACAAAATGAACAAAACGTATATAAAAAACTTTATTTTATTTATTTGACTAATCTTAACTCTCGCTTAATTGCCCCTTATACTGTTGGTGAAAACGTTAACAAAAGGGGGATACAAATGAGGAAGGAGAAAAAAAGTGACTGGTTTTTGATTTTATCGCTTGTTTTTCTGTTGTCTTTAACTGCCTGCGGGGGAAATGAACCCGCTGACAGCACACCTCAGAACGTAGAAGGGAATCAAAGTGAAACAGCAGAAGATTGGAAGCCTGAAAAACCCATTGAGATTGTGGCTCCCGCCGGACCAGGAGGCGGATGGGACACCACGGCCCGCACGGTGGCCAAACAGGGGCAGGATGGCAAAGCTCTGGCTATTGCTGCCATCGCTTCCTTTTGCGGTGGTACATTTAGTATTGTGGCACTGATGTTGGTAGCACCTATCATGGCTGATGTGGCCACCGCTTTCGGCCCAAGTGAATATTTTGCCCTCATGCTCTTGGGGTTGACTGCCATTGCCAGCTTATCTGAAGGTTCAACGACCAAGGCTTTAATTGCCGCCGTGCTGGGCTTTATCCTTGGAGTTCTGCCTGGCGCTGGAGCGACGATTGCTTCTTTTATCATCAATTTCCGAGAAGACCTCCACTTCTCAACGAAGTGTAAGTGGGGGATGAATCGGGTACAAACATATATTCCCTCTATGAACTGGAAGTGATAAGATTAAGGTTAGGAGGGAAAATCTATGCAGAAAGCCTATCGCTTTCGCCTGTATCCTAACCAAAAACAGCAAACCCTGATCCATAAGACGTTTGGCTGTTGCCGTTTTGTGTTCAATCACTTCTTGGCCAAACGAAAGGAAGTGTATGAAACGGAAAGGAAAACATTGGGGTACAACGCCTGTTCATCCCTGCTCACACAACTCAAAACGGAATTGGATTGGCTGAAGGAACCGGATGCCACAGCCTTGCAAACAGAGTTACGGCACTTGGATGACGCATTCAAACGGTTCTTCCGGGAAAAGAAAGGCTATCCCCGGTTTAAAAGTCGTAAAAACCCGGTACAATCCTATACCTCCAAAAACAACAACGGCTCCATTGCCATCCAAGGCAACCGGATTCGTCTGCCCAAACTGGGTTGGGTGAAATTTGCCAAGTCCCGTGATGTGGAAGGACGTATNCAACTGTTGCCTGCCTGTGACAGCAAGGTAGGCGTTGATCTCGGTGTCAAAGATTTTGCAACCCTTTCCACAGGGGAAGTCATTCCCAATCCCAAGTATTTGAAAAAGTATGAGGCAAAACTCATTCGCTGGCAACGGAAACTTTCCCGCCGGAAGAATGGCGGCTCCAACTGGCACAAAGCCCGTCTTAAAGTGGCCCGTCTGCATGAAAAGGTGGCTAATTGCCGCAAGGATTTTCAGCACAAACTGTCCACAAGGCTGATTCGCGAAAACCAAGTGATCTGCCTGGAGGACTTATCTGTGCAGAACATGCAGAAGAACCATCGTTTGGCCAAAAGCATTGCTGATGTGTCGTGGTCAACGTTTTGCACCATGCTGGAATATAAAGCCAGATGGTACGGACGAACCGTGGTACGGGTGGACAAGACCTTCCCTTCCAGCCAGACATGTTCTGTTTGTAACTATCGCCATAAAGAAGTAAAAAAACTCGGCTTGCGGGAATGGACGTGTCCATTGTGTGGTACACATCACGATCGGGACATCAATGCCGCCAAGAATATTTTGCAGGAAGGCCTACGCTTGTTGGCTTCCTAGCCAACTGAACCGTGGGACACACGGGGATAGCCTGGTCAATAAACAGCCGGTAGGCTGTTGTTCCCAGGAATCCCCCACCTCTAAGCGAAGTGTAGGTGGTGGGAGTGTTCAATGCCCGGGTATTGTATATTCCCAGGCCCATGTTAATCTCTTTGATTATTATTTTTTGTCTGGTGGGGGTGTACGGGGTCCGCTTTAATACATTCGATCTCTATCTGTTAATTGCATTCGGAGTGTTAGGTTTTTTGATGCGCCTGTTCTCATTTCCCGCTGCGCCTTTTATTCTGGCCTTTATTTTGGGAGGCATAATGGAACAATCATTCCGTCAGGCATTGACCATCTCGAATGGCAGTTTGTCCATTTTCTGATCCAGCCCTGTTTCTGTTACCCTTTTTGCAGTGGCCCTCATCTCCTTGATTTTTCCGCTTATCCGCAAGAAAGGTCACAATAAATCCGAACAGGAAGGGGTGAAAGTATAATGAAAGAAATAAGGATCCTTTCCCCCCAGGGGATGCTGGGCTATGGCTATCCCTCTTCATCCTTTGAAGAAGGATTACAAGCCTCCCCTGATATGATTGCGGTTGATGCCGGTTCCACAGACGGGGGCCCCCATCGTCTGGGGCTGGGCATGGGGGGAGTGAGCCGCTATGCTACTAAAAAAGATCTGCAGCCATTAATTCTTGCCGCGAAGGAAAGGCACATCCCTTTGATCATTGGCTCTGCCGGAGGGTCCGGCGCCGGGAAAAGAGTGGACTGGCTGCTGGATATTGTTAAGGAAATTGCCAAGGAGCAAGGCCTTAGGCTTAAGGTAGCCACTATTTATGCAGATATAAATAAACAGTGGCTGTATCAACGCTGGCAGGAAGGAAAAGTCGATCCTGTAGATTCTGCTCCGCCTTTGTCAGCAGAGAGTATCAAGGAAACAACGGCTTTGGTGGCTCAGATGGGTGTGGAACCTTATCTGGAAGCATTGAAGGAAAAACCTGATATCATTATCGGTGGAAGAACATACGATCCGGTGATGAGTGCAGCACTGCCCATATTAAACGGTATGGATCCAGGTCTGGCCTTCCATTTGGGCAAAATTCTGGAGTGCGGAGCATTGGCCGCCACACCGGGAACGGCCAAAGACGGAATGTTGGGCATTCTCCGCGACGGCCATTTCTTGGTCCAGCCATTAAATCCTGAGCGAAAATGTACCGCCCAATCGGTCGCGGCTCATACCATGTATGAAAAATCTCATCCGTACTACCTTCACGGGCCTGGTGGGATGCTTGACCTGTCAGAGTGCCGTTTTGAACAGGTCGATGAACGGACTGTGAAAGTATCGGGAAGCCGCTTTATCCCATCAGAGTCATATACCGTTAAAGTGGAGGGGGTCAGACAAGATGGATTTCGAACCGTATTAATTTGTGGTATCAGGGATCCTTATTTACTTCAACAGTTAGATGAAGTGCTTGCCCAAGTTCAAGACGAGGTTCGTTCCTATTTTGACCAGACATCCTTTCAGATGTTTTTTAAGGTTTATGGGCGAGACGGGGTGATGGGAGCATGGGAGCCGGAGCGAGAAGCTCTTGGCCATGAAGTAGGGCTTGTTGCCGAAGTTGTGGCGGGAACTCAGGAGATGGCCGACAGTATTTGTGCTTACACCCGTTCACTACTCATGCATTTTGACTATAAGGGAAGAGTGTCCACTGCCGGAAATTTGGCACTTCCTTTTGCACCGCCTGAATTTTCAGCCGGCCCGGTTTTCTCATTTTCAGTTTATCATGCCGTGACCATTGATGATCCGCTCTCCCTTTTTCCAGTTAAATATGTTGAGCTGAGAGGTGAGTAAAATGGGTCAGGAGATCCGTCAAAAGGAGAAGAAAACGCTGGCCGAACTGGCTGCCGTGATCCGCAGCAAAAATGCGGGGCCCTTTGAAATTACGTTTGACATTCTCTTTGACAATGCCTGCTATTACCGGCGGGTCAAAGAGAGTGGCGTGTTGACCCGCAGCTCTATCTGTCAACTGTATTCTGCGAGGGCAGAGGACGTGGTTTGTCTGGAATATTTTGACCAAGCCCTGGGAATTAAAGTTACCTTACGGCGTCATCATCCATCCGGTTCAGCAGGGGAGAGGGATACTTACGGAGCACAGCAGCATGTTCCATTGCTCACGATAGAGATTCCTGATTTTTTTGCGCCCCCTTCTTGGCCAGGGGTAACCGTGACATAGCCGTTCAACGATTGAACAGCTTTGTGCACCAGATATAACCCGATCCCCCGTCCCTCTTGTTTTTTTGTGCTTATGCCTTTCTTAAAAATGGAATCCAGCAGCGGGTCTGGGATTCCTTTTCCGTTGTCCACTATCTCAAAAATTAAATCATGGCCAAGATCAGTCATAAACAAGGTGACCTTTTTTTCCGGTTTGTTGTTTTCTAACACTGCTTCAAAAGCATTGTCTATCAAATTGCCTAAGATGGTAACCAGTTTCTTTTTGCGGAAAGAAGAAACAGCTCCCACAATTTTATTTCCGTGAAAGATTGGCACACGGTTAACTATCACCCCTTCCTGGCCGATGATAAATTCATCGTCATACTCACTTTTTCCAGTTTTCAGTACCTCAGGAAGACGGGATTGGGGAAGAACTTCACGGATATGTTTGCCAATGAGGTCATCAGCTGAGGAAGTTCCGATCAGCTTACACGCTGCCTGATTGGCCAAGGTGATGTGTCCATTTTCATTAATGGCTATAATCCCTTCCCTGATCGATTCCAAAATAGCATTTCGTTCCTGGAACAGACTGGCGATTTCGTCAGGTTCCAGGTTAAGAATGGATTTTTTAATCCCATTCGCAATGTATGAGGAACCAATGATGCCAATAAGGAGGCTGCCACTGATGAAGAGCAGTGCTTTCTTTTGGTAAGCATGAATCGTTTCATCTATTTGGTTAATCAAAAAGCCAACCGAAACCACACCAATAATACTACCGTTTTCGTCAAAAATAGGAACTTTGCCTCTGATCGATGGCCCTAAAGATCCTGTTGCCTTGGAAATATATGCTTTTCTTTCTTCCAATACAGGGGGATTGTCACCGCCAACCATCGATTGACCAATTCTTTCAGGTATGGGATGGGAGTAGCGAATGCCATCCTTATTACCGATCACAACGAAGCTGGCTCCGGTTTTTTGTCTGATTTCCTCAGCAAGGGGTTGAAGTATTTGAGATGGATTGGGGTGCTTAAAAGCCTCAATGACTGTGGGCATGGTGGCCACTGTTTTGGCCACATTTAAAGCTGTTTCACCTATCTGCTGTTCCAAAATGGATTCTAACATGGATAAGAATATGCCCCCGACAAGGAACATCACGATTAACAGCAAACTGGAGATCAATACTATGCTGTCGTTAAGGAGAAGTATACGGCTAAAGAATTAACGGTTCAGCCAGGAGAAGAAGTGGAAGGCATGAGAGAGCTGAATGGCTGGATTTGGTGTAAAAGAGTAAGGGATAATGAAGCGGGATGGATCCCGTCTTCCTGCTTAAAAAATATCTCAGAGGGCTGAGTGATATGTACCTTTGGATTCTATTATATTTTGCAATGATCAATCTAATTGGCTATATCATCATGTGGCGGGATAAAAGGGCTGCTCAAAGCAGCCATTGGCGCATTTCAGAGAAATTGATATTTCAGATCGCTCTTGCTGGTGGTGCTGCTGGTATTTATGTTGGAATGCGGCACTTCCGTCATAAAACTCAAAAATTAAGGTTTAAAATAGGGATACCGTTTCTAGTGGTCTTGAACGCAGGATGCCTTGTTGGGGCGATTTTATATTTGCAGCGTTAGGAGGTGTATAAATCATGGAGTTGAGGGAAACGGGGATTATACTTTTTGTGAAAATTATGAGGAAGCCTTGGCATTTTACACACAAAAACTTGGCTTACCATTACGTAAAAAGGGGGAATCCTTATCCATTCTTGAATTTGGCGGCAGTTACCTGATGATTGAGAAGGGAGGTGTTGCGTCTTCAGGGGAAAAAACACGTGCGCAAAACCCTACTGTGTTACGGCTTAATGTCCATGATTTTGAGCAAACGGTCCAGGAACTTAGAGAACGAGAGGTTCACGTAGAGGTTATAAAATTTGATTGGGGTACAATTGGAGTCATCATTGATCCGGAAGGCAACCGGATTGAGATTAAAGATTAAATTTAATGGGAATGGAGATGTTAAAATGACTGATTTAAATCTTGAAATTGTTAACTTGCCTGCTTACGCTGCCGTTGGTCTTAAGTGGCAAGGGACATTTGAGCAAGCGGCACAAGGAGAGATCCGTTCCGTCATCAGAAAAATGCAAGAGAGGTTATAAGCCTTACACTGAACCTGGGCGTGTTTACCATGATCCATTGCCTATTAAACATGAGGTGTACGAGCTAGATAAAATCCTTAGTGGTAAGCCGGAGTTTAAGATTTTGATTCCTGTTCAGATTCGATAGGGCAAAACAGAACTATCAGTTATATTGGAGGAGAGAACAATGGATGGCTATCAGCAAGCGTTAAAAGCATATATTGAAGCCACGAACAGCCATAACTTTGACAATGTGGAAAGATTATTGACAAAAGAAGCAGTGTATTGATTTACTGATCAAACCAAACCACCTGCCGTCTCTTGCTATTTTTGTGTCAGCGTTTCTTTTTCTTTTTTCTCCTGTTCGTTGTTTTTAATGAGACCTAAATGGGCCAAGTTGCTACCAGACAGGTTGTTAGAAATGAGAGTGTAGACGTTCCCGATTTTGTCCATAATATGGTTCACATATTCAGATAAGGTTGCTTTAAGATACTCCACTTGGCTTGATATTTTTTGGGTTTGTGCTTTTTGCTCATCCAACTTTTTCCTAATCGTTTCATGGAAAGCTTCCTGTAGGGCCAATCTTTCTGAAATTTCTTTGTTTATTTCTCCTTGTTTATGTTGCTGGTCAAGTAAATATTGATATAACGTTTCGTACTCTTTTAACTTTCTTGACAGGTGACGAATCGTTTTATTTTGAAATGTTAATTGGTCCATTATGGCTTGATTGACGAAACTTGCAGTTTCGATATCTTTTTTCAGGTGTTCAAAGGATTTCGTTAATTGTTCTAACTGTTCAGCCATCATTGCAGCAGGTTGGTCTTCCATATTTTGTAACAATTGTTTGGTCACGTTTTCTTGCTGTTCCATGCGGGTAAGTAAGGTGGCAAAGTTGTTGCTTTGCTCCAATTGTGACGCTTCGACAAGTTGATTAACCTTGTCAATTACACTTGTCAACTGGGCGTTCACTTCTTGTTGATTTTTTATAAAAACGGACATTTCGCTTACACGATATTCTTTTTGGTTAGATGAATGCTTTATCTCTGAGTGTGTGACATACAGTTTGGGTGTGACTTTCTGATTTAAGAAAATGGACATAAATGTCACTCCTATCTTAACCTTGATCAATCATTATATAAATAAGTCTATGCATGGTTGCGGGGGAACGTTAGCCTTTGGAAAATTGAGGTGAAGGATTTTTGAGGAGAACGAAAAGGAAAGGTGGTTATTGGAGATGGGCGGTCATCCACAGGCAGGTACACTGCACCATGTTGAGATCAATGTCTCCAACCTGGAACGGTCAGTTCAGTTTTGGGGTTGGTTTCTTGAAACGCTGGGATATACGAAATATCAAGAGTGGGATCAGGGTGTCAGTTGGAAACTCGGGGATACTTATCTTGTTTTTGTCCAAACCGAAGAACGTTTTCTGGATGCGCCTTACCACCGCCAGGGGACTGGGCTCAATCATATTGCTTTTTATGCTCGATCAAAAACACAGGTGGATATTATAACAGAAGAACTTAGGAGCAGAGAGGTTCCCATTTTGTATCAGGACCGGCATCCTTACGCTGGTGGTCAAGATCACTATGCCGTCTTTTTTGAGGACCCAGACCGGATCAAAGTTGAATTAGTTGCTCCAAAAGAGGAACTGGAAGAATTAACATGAACCTGAACTAGAAAAGCTTAGCACCTAAAGTTGGGTACGATAATCATCTGGATTTTGATGGATAATAACGGACTTACCTATGACTTGAGGCACTTTGAATTTGTTCGTAAAGAAACACATTTTCGCATACCCGTTATTGAAAAACAATACGGGAAAGTCACCGGCATGATTACCATGCGGATTTCGGGTTGGATTCCAGTGTTCACCTGCATCTTGGAATGGATCCTTAGGATTTCCGATTTCACATGTTCCAAATTCATGGATGTGGAATCCATGGGGGCCATAGGATCACTCACATATCCATGATAGTCACTATGGTTGGTGTTAAGTTCATGGATAGATTACAAATAGAAAAGCAGCTATCCTCTTTTGACAGCTGCTTTTTAAGCTTCCAAATTCTTTTTAGATATCATCGGGCTTCTTTAATCATGTTTTTCACGTGACAACCTTTGAAGCAACGGGGGCAATTCGGTTAAACTTTTGATCTCAAAGTCTGGAATCACTTCCGGATGAGAGGGTTTTCCATTCCTGTTGATCCACACATTTTTCATGCCTGCCCGTGAGGAACCGAGGATATCTGTCATCAAGTTATCACCTACCATGATGGCTTCATCAGGAACTAGAGCCATCAAGTTCAGCGCATGTTCAAAGATAGACGGATCAGGCTTTCCTTTACCAAAGTCACCGGAAATGACTATATGTTCAAAGTATGGTGTCAGGTCGGGAAGGGTGGAAAGTTTCTCCCGTTGCAAGTCAGGTGAGCCGTTGGTTAAAAGCAGTAATCTGTAATTTTCTTTGAGTTCATCCAGCACCTCAAATGTTTCATCATAAACGATAGAACGTTTGCGCCGTTCAGCTCGAAAGCGTTCTGCCAGATAGTGGCCATAGTCAGGATCATCGATACCCAGCGCTTTTAAGCCGGACGTCCAAGCTTGCTTCCGGTAGGCAGGGGCAATTGTACGCAGCTTTTTAAAGCCCTCCAGTTCTCCTTCTCTGAAATCCCCCCACAATCCCTCAAAAGGGTTAATGCCAATCATTTGAGTGAACGGATATGTTTCATAGGAGGCGTAAAGCTGGCGGGCCTCTTTCCGCACAGCCTCTTCTAATTCTTTTGGATTAATCCCGTATTTTTCAGCAGCTTCCTGACAAGTGGCCTCAAAGGCTTCCTGCACGCATTTGGCGTCCCACAATAATGTGTCGTCTAAATCGAAAAAAATCGCTTTCAGCATGGTGTCTCTCCTCACCCCGTACAGAATGGTAGGTCTATCAAATCAAAAGGTTGAAATTAGTATAACAAAAGCATTGCCTGTCTGGTGGCGGAAAAGGGCGTGGAAGCGGTGTACCCTATCCTGGACAAACTGGAAGCTGATGATTAAAAGGGAAATAGCGGGGGATTTAATAGTTTTTAATTGACTTTAAGATGGTTGGACAACCTGGGAAACATCCCGCTGGCTCACCCGGGCTGCGTTCAATCCGGCATTATACCCTGTGGTAAAAGCAGCCGTAATATTGTATCCCCCGGTGTAGCCGTGAATGTCCAGTATTTCCCCGCAAAAGAACAGTCCGTTCACAAGCTTGGACTGCATAGTTTTGGGATCTACCTCTTTCAGATGGACGCCTCCACCGGTCACAAAAGCTTTCTCGATAGAGAGAGTACCGTTCACTTGCACGGGAAACCGTTTGATCATCTGGGCTAACTCTGTGAGTTTCTTTTTGGGCAAATGGGCATAAGTCAAGTCCTGTTTAAGATCTGCTTTTTGAAGCAGAAGGGGGATCATGCGCTCAGGGAGATACCCTTTTAATACGTTTTTGATTGTTTTCTTCGGCTGTTTTTTAGCCAGTTCTAGAATCTCTTTTTGAATCCTGTCAACGGTTTTGTCCGGAAACAGGTCAATGGTCAGGAGGACGGCGGCGGTGGTTTTTTTCTTCAATAATTTTACGACAAACTGGCTGCAGCGCAGGGCTGCAGGTCCGGATAAGCCAAAGTGGGTGAAAATCATGTCCCCTTCATGTTCCACCACTTTTTTGCCTTTGGAATCCCACACAGTAAGGGTAATGTCGCGCAAAGACAGGCCCTGCAATTCTTTGGTGCGGATAAAAGGCTCCGCTGATGTTATTGGCACTTCAGTAGGATAAAGGTCTGTTATGGTGTGGCCGGCATCTTTAGCCCAGGCGTAGCCGTCCCCTGTTGAACCGGTATGTGGCACTGATTTGCCACCGGTGGCAATAATGACAGCAGCGGCTGTGATGATTTCACCATTTTTCAATTCAATACCTTTAACGTGTTTCCCTTGTTTCCCTCGATACAGAACCCGCTTGACGGGTGCATGGACCCGAATCTCTACTCCTTGTTTGCGCACTTGGCGGAGCAAGGCATTAACCACATCTTTCGCCTTATCTGATACGGGAAACATCCGTCCCCGGTCTTCCTCTTTCAACTTAATCCCTAATCCCTCAAAAAAGCGAATAATGTCCCGGTTGTTGAACCTGGTCAAACAACTGTAAAGAAAGCGGCCATTGCCGGGAATGTTTCTGATGATCTCCTCAATATCACCTGCATTGGTTACATTGCACCGGCCGCCTCCGGAAATGGCCAGCTTGCGTCCCAACTTATCTCCTTTGTCCACCAGTAAAACTTTAGCTCCTTCTTGGCTGGCGGCAATGCTGGCCATCAGACCAGAGGGGCCTCCCCCAATAACAATCACGTCGTAGGTCATTGCTGTGCTCCTTTTTGTCTTATTATGAGCAAAATGTCTCCTCTTTCGCTGATGTTTCTTAACATTACTATTGTAACATGTCAGAGACGGTGCTAAGCAAGAAGACACGGCCTGTTTTTGACCGTGCCTTTGGCTGAAATTTATGTCTGAGGCAATTTGATCATCAGGATTTTATGGTGTGTAGTTGATAGGAGGGGCAATTTTTCAATTCATCTTCATGTTTCATGAAGTAGTAACGGACACTGTCAATCAAGGCATACCAGCTGGCCTCAATAATGTTGGTGGAGACCCCGATTGTGCTCCATTTCTCTTTTCCGTCCGAAGATTCAATAAGCACCCGGACTTTGGATGCTGTTGCATTCGCTTCATCTAGCACACGCACCTTATAGTCGGAGAGGTACATGTTCTTTATCATGGGGAAAAACTCTTCCAATGCTTTGCGCAGAGCATGGTCCAACGCATTGACCGGTCCGTTTCCTTCAGCGGCCGTATGAACCACTTGATCGTTGACATGCAGCTTGATCACAGCTTCAGTTGTAAATGTTTCGCTGCCTGTTTTTTCTACAAACACTTTGAAATGATCCAGTGTAAAGTAATCTTTTAACTCACCCAGCGCTTGTTTGACCAGCAGCTCAAAGGAAGCTTCCGCAGCTTCGTAATGATAACCTTGGTGTTCTTTTTCTTTGATTTTGGCAATAATCTCCCGTGACCGGCTGCCGTCTTTGTTCAGGTCATAGTTCCATTCCTTTGCTTTGTACAGCACATTACTTTGGCCAGACAGTTCAGAAACCAGCACGCGCCGTTTGTTGCCGACCAACTCTGGAGGAATATGCTCATAGGTTTCCGGATGTTTGAGTACAGCGCTGACATGGATGCCTCCTTTGTGGGCAAAGGCGCTTTTGCCGACGAAGGGCTGGTTACTGGGTGGTACCTGATTGGCCACCTCATGAACATACTTGGCAAGGGAGGTCAGCCTTTTCATATGCTCCTCAGGGATGCATTGGTAGCCCATCTTGAGCTGCAGGTTGGGAATAACTGAGATCAGGTTGGCATTGCCGCAGCGTTCGCCGTAACCGTTAATCGTTCCCTGTATATGGCGGGCACCGGCCCGGACAGCTGCCAGGGTATTGGCCACAGCCAGCTCCCCGTCATTGTGGCAATGGATGCCGACAGGCACTGACAAACGTCTAACCACTTCCTGCACAATTGCTTCAATCTCTTGAGGCAAAGATCCTCCGTTGGTGTCACACAAGGTAATGCAATCGGCACCGGCAGCTTCAGCTGCCTGTATGGCTTGCAGGGCATAATCAGGGTTATGCTTATATCCATCAAAAAAATGTTCCGCATCAAAAATCACTTCCAACCCGTTTTCTTTCAAAAATTGGACCGATTCTGAAATCATGGAAAGATTTTCATCTAGCGTAGTTTGCAATGCTTCGGTAACATGAAAATCCCAGGTTTTGCCGAAGATAGCAACTGCCTGAACACCGCTATGTAATATTTTTTGCAGGTTGGCATCCTCACGAGCAGGGATGCCAGCCCGGCGGGTACTGCCAAAAGCGGTTATTTTGGCATGATTAAGGCGGACATGTTTGACCTGTTCAAAAAACTCCATATCTTTGGGATTGCTTCCCGGCCAGCCCCCTTCGATATAATCAATGCCCATTTCATCCAGCTTGTGTACAATTTTTAATTTGTCCTCAACCGATAAGCTGATTCCTTCTCCCTGAGTACCGTCCCTCAGGGTTGTATCATAAAGGTAGACTCGTTCAACCATGCTATACCTCCCACTCCTATACTTGCTCTTTTTAATTTCTATTGTTCAAAAAAATAAAATAATATTGCCTACAAGTATAGCATAGCTGGTTGGCCTTTTTAAAGTATTAATTAACAAAGAGGGTGTCTCAAAAATTTAATGAGGGACACCCTCTCTTTACGCATAAAAATCAAGAAAATCGCCCTTATTTTTGAGTCAGCCTCTTAAAAAATATTAGCATATCCAAATTTTAGATCCAGCCCCGTGCTTCCATTGCTTCCTTGACACGCAAGATGGAGAGCATAAATGCCGCGGTGCGCATATCAGTTCCATACTCTTTTGCCATTCGGCTGACTTTGGCATAGGAGCTGACCATAACCTGCTCCAATTTTGAATTAACTTCCTCTTCGCTCCAATAATAATTCATCATGTTTTGAACCCCTTCAAAATAAGAGACCGTGACGCCTCCCGCATTGGCCAATATATCAGGAATAACCAAAATCCCCTTGCTCGCCAGTATGCGGTCCGCTTCAGGTGTCGTTGGTCCATTGGCTGCTTCAGCAATGATGCTGGCCTTAACATCATCGGCATTCTGAGCCGTAATCACATTCTCAAGGGCTGCAGGAATCAAAACATCCACGTTCAAAGACAACAACTCATCTTGAGAGATCAGTGTGGCTCCATTATAGTGATCCAAAGAAGATTCATCTTTTAAGCGTTCTAGAAGGGGGACATCCAGACCATCTTCCTTATAGATGGCACATTTCGAATCAGAGACGGCTACAATCTTACAGCCCATCTCACTGAGCAACCGGGCCGAAGTCCGCCCTGCATTGCCAAACCCTTGTATGGCTACAGTAGCGCCAGCCAGTGGCTTTTGCATCTCTTTCATCGCTTCCCTGACTGTCAGCACACAACCGCGGGCAGTGGCTTCATTACGTCCTAAAGAGCCACCAATAATAACAGGTTTGCCAGTAATAACACCAGGAACAAAAGATTTATTCATACGGCAATACGTATCCATCATCCAGCCCATAACCTGGGGATTGGTATAGACATCTGGAGCCGGAACATCTTTATCGGGGCCAACGAACTCTTCGATGGCCTCCATAAAGGCGCGGCTGATTCTCTCCAATTCACCTGTGCTCAACTGCGTCGGATCACATTTGACGCCACCTTTTGCTCCTCCCAGAGGAAGCCCCACAACACCGCACTTAAAAGTCATCCACATGGAGAGCGCTATCACTTCATCCCTGTTCACGCTGGGATGAAAACGAATTCCACCTTTGGCAGGGCCAATGGCATCGTTATGCTGAGAACGATATCCCTCAAAAACTTGGACGGAACCGTCATCCATCTTAACAGGGAATGTAACCGAAATCACCCGTTTTGGTTTCTTCAGGATATTAATCACGTGCTCTCCTATGTTCAATTTCTTTGCTGCAGTTTCAATTTGGGTCTGCACAATTTCATACGGATTTAAATTTTCTTTGGTTTTTTGAACCGCTTTGACACTTTTCATAGACACCCCTACCCATGTTTAATATTCTTTGTGTTTTTAAATTTACACTAAAAATTTTGACACAGCAAAATAAAATTAGCAAATAAATTTTTTACCTTACCTCCGACAGAAGTCTCCCACTTCTAAGCGACGCCAAAACGTTCGGTTGCGTCCGTTTCGTCTACAACAAAATGGTTGAGGAACGCATACAAATTTATGAAAAGTTCAAAGACGACAAAGAAGCCATGAAACAGCACAAATTTCCCACCAACCGGTGCCAAAAGAAATAGAAAGCGTTGTTGGGCTCGATTTTTCCATGAATACGCTGTATGTCGATAGCGAGGGTAAGAGAGCCAATTATCCTCGATTCTATCGGCAAGCCTTGGAAAAACTGGCCCGGGCCCAACGGGTGCTGTCACGCCGCAGGAAAGGTTCCAACCGTTGGCACAAACAGCGGCGGAAAGTAGCCCAGTTGCACGAAAAGATTGCCAACCAACGTCAGGACTTTTTGCACAAGACTTCACGACAATTGGCCAACCGGTATGATGCCGTGATGATTGAAGACCTAGTTTTGTGGCAGACAGAGATATCAACGCCGCCATCAATATCAAAAAGGAAGGTCAGAAAAAGTTAGGGATTGCCTAAATTCTTGCTGGAACCGTGGGACACACGGGGATCGCTCGGTCAACTTCCCATCATGAGATGGGATTACCCGAGAAGCCCCCACCTCTAAGCGTTAGCGTAGGTGGTGGGAGTATGTCACATTCTCTATTCTGGAGTTGAGATAACCTAATTGCTACAAGTGGAAGCTCTTGTTAAATAAACTACATGCCCAGCTTTTCAAACTGTTCAGCAGGGGTTTTTTTCGTTAACAGGCTAACAATAATTATTAAAGAGAGAGACACGATGATAGCCGGGATCATAGAGGGAAGATTAAAGGGCTCTTTCAGCAGATACCAGACTAAGGCAGTGCCACCCCCGCCAATGACACTTAATGTGCCTGCTGCTGCAGTGGCGCCCTTCCATAGATATCCGGCGTACAAAGGCACCAGTAAACTGGCACTGTACATCGTATAGGCAAAAACAATAGCGGTGACAATGTCGGGCATAACGACGGCCAGGGAAAAGCTTAACAGAGCAAATATAGCGACCGCAAGCTGGCCGACTTTCATCAGTCTTGTGCCGGAAACATTTTCCTTCGCCAACTGCTGATAAAAATCACGGGTAAAGTTAACGCTGGCGCTCAGCAAAATAAAGTTAGTAGAGGTGACAATTGCAGCAATAATAACAGCCAGCAATAATCCGCCCATGAAGGGGGGCATGGTGGTTGTGACTAACGTGCTGAATACCTCACCAGGCGGGACATCTGGACCAAGGACCGCTCTGCCACTGTAGCCCAGCAATGCGACAAATAAATACCCACAGAATGCAGTAGGAATAAGCCAGTATAGCCCTTTTTTGGCCGTCTGGCTGTCTTTGGCCGAGAATACCCGGGAGAAAATTAAGGCCTGTGATACAGCAGTGATGCCAAAAGAGGCTATGGCCATACCCAGAGCGCCAATCAAGCTCACATCAGTAAAAGGTTGAAAATAGTTTTCGGGTAGTGATGTAAAGACAGGGACGATGCCTCCGCCAATTTGAAACGCAACCGTCACACCGATCAGTAATCCGAGGAAAATGAGTACAGCCTGAATACTGTCAGTTACGGCAACCCCTTTCATTCCCCCGAACAGAGAAATCAGGGTAAATGACAATACACTCACAATCATGGCTGTCATGCGTTCTATTCCTGTAAAAGAAACAAGAATACCGGTCATGGCCAGTATCTGTACCGTGACAATAGCAATGTCACCAATGATGATCATCACTGCACTTACATAGCGGGTGCTTTGGCTATAGCGCAACGCTAACATGTCCGGAACGGTGTATTGTTGCAAGCGGCGGCACTTTTCAGCCATAATGGTGCTGGCAGCTAATATTCCTAGTAATGCTCCTACACCACTAAACCACCAATCAATTCCCATTTGATAAAAACTTCCGGTCCAACCGACTACAGTTGCTCCTCCAATATAGGAAGCAAATAATGTTCCTACCAACACCGGGGTGTTTAATTTCCGTCCGGCGAGAGCGAAATCCTCAATGTTTCTGTTTTGGTTTTTGAATAAGATACCGATTGCCACGATGATAACAAGGTAAACCAGAATGGTAATAAGATACACTTGTTAAACCTTCTTTACAAAATTCTAATGAATATTCTAATAAATAAAAACAATTTATCAGGAGAATTTTACAATAATGATGAGTGTTTAGCAATTGGCAGTTTTAGAAAACATTAGAGCGGACATTATCCATCCTACATAATCCACTCTGTTTGCTTGATCACTTCCGCTCTCTTAATGAACTGCAGCTCGTCTTCAATCAGTCCGCAACTGGCACATTGGATTCGTTTGTCTGGCCCTTGGTAAGGCAGATGAAACGGTTCAAGTTCGGTTAATACTTTTGGTTTTACTGTGGATCTTCCTTTTATTCATAAAAATATTTTCTCCCCACAAATGTCTTTTTTGGCAGGCAGTGATATGGTAACATAATACTCTGGGCGCTTTAACGCTTATATGCTTTAATGCAAAAAAGTATTGAAAAGAAGAAGTGAGGGAGACAACATGAATAACAGCAGAGAACAGTGGGGAACACGTCTTGGTTTTATGCTGGCTGCAGCGGGGTCTGCCATCGGTTTGGGGAACATATGGCGCTTTCCGTTTGTGGCTGGTGAAGGGGGCGGAGGAGCCTTTGTGCTTATTTATTTAGGCTTTGCCCTATTAATTGGCTTGCCTCTGATGATTGGTGAGATTGCTGTGGGGCGTAAAGGACAGGCCAACGCCATGGAAAGTTACCAAGCGATTCTCCCTGAACGGCCCTGGTACGTGACAGGGTTTATTGGCATTGTCATTAATTTTATGGTCTTGTGTTTCTATTCCGTAGTGGCCGGATGGACGCTGTATTATTTCGTTTTGGCGTTGACTGGCAGGCTGTTAACAGGGGAAGAAGCCCGATATGGGGAGCTTTTTGGACAGTTTATTTCCAGTCCTTCTGCACCGGTCATCTGGCAGGCTTTATTGATGGTTATTGTTATTTTGATTGTGGCCAGAGGAGTAAAACAAGGCATTGAGAGATGGAATAATATTTTAATGCCCAGTTTATTTGTTCTACTCTTGGTTCTGACTATACGTAGCTTGACTTTGCCCGGGAGTGGAGAGGGGCTTGCTTTTTTCTTAAAACCTGACTTTTCCAGTGTGACACCGTCTATTGTTTTGGCAGCCCTGGGTCAAGCCTTTTTCAGTTTAAGCCTGGCCACAGGGGTCTATGTAACCTATGGCAGCTATTGCCGGGCCAATACCCATATTCCTGGCAACGCGGGAGGGATTGTATTCTTTGATGTCCTTGTGGCGATCATTGCCGGATTGATTATTTTTCCCGCCGTCTTTCATTTTGGGATTGATCCGGCACGGGGCCCGGATCTGGTGTTTGTCACCTTCCCCGCAATTTTTGAGAGAATGGTGCTGGGTGGGGTGTTTGCCGTTCTGTTTTTCTTTTGTATCTTTTTGGCGGCACTCACTTCGGCCATTTCACTGCTGGAAGTTGTGGTGGCTTATGTACGTGAATGCTGGGCCTTGCACCGCCTGACAGCCACCTGGTTAACAGGGGCGGCGGCGTTTGTTGTCGGCCTCCCCTGTGCGCTCTCTTTCGGTCCGCTGGCCGGCGTGACATTGCTTGACCGGACAGTTTTTGACTGGTTTGACTTTTTGACCGCCTCTGTGTTGATGCCTTTTGCCGGTCTTTTGCTGGCGTTGTTTTTGGGATGGGGATGGAAACCGGAACAGGTCAAGGCAGAAGTGGAACGGGAAGGTGTCCGCTTTCCACTGTTTACTCTGTGGCGGTTCCTGATCCGCTATGTCATTCCGGTGGCTTTGGTGATTATTTTACTTCAGTCTGTCGGAGTGATTTAACCATTGCCGATAATGCCGCCGTTCCTTCAAGAGAAACACCAGGAAGGTTGTCGTTACCGGCAAAATTGAATCCCCAGCCCCAGGGGAAATCCAGTAAAATGAAACAGTGTGATAAAATGAAAAAAAGATTGACAGATTGGGAGGACGGTAAAGATGAAGCAGAGGTTGAAGCTTTATACATATTTGCTAGCCATTGTTCTTATCGTCCTGGCGGCAATGTTCTCCGGATATGAGGGGGCAGATCAGGCCATTGATAGGCCTGAAGGCTACATGATCGCCCATTTTATCGATGTGGATCAGGGTGACGCAACTTTGTTAGAGGGGCCTGATTTTACTGTGCTGATTGATGCCGGGCGTCATGACCGGGATGACGTTGTCCCATATTTAAAGTCTGTCGGGGTAGAGCGCTTGGATTTGGTGATTGGTACACATCCCCATGCCGATCATATAGGTCAGATGGACCGGGTGCTGGAAGCCTTTCCAGTTGAAGAAGTGTGGATGAGCGGGGATACGCACTCTACACGGACCTTTGAAAGGGTCCTGGATGCTATTTTAGAATCCGATGCGCGATACTATGAACCGCGTGCAGGAGAAGTGTTTGAAATTGGCTCACTCCGGATTGAAGTGGTTCATCCTGAAACATTGACGGGCGACTTGGACGAGGGATCGATCAGTATTCGGGCGGTCTATGGCGAGGTGGCCCTTCTGTTTACCGGTGATGCCGGACAAGCATCAGAGCAGGAGATGATCGCCAGAGGGCATCAACTTCAGGCTGATATTTTTCAGCTTGGCCACCACGGCTCCAGCACTTCCAATGGGGAAGAATTTCTGCAGGCGGTAAAGCCCAAGGTGGCCATTTATTCGGCGGGACAAGATAATTCTTATGGGCATCCACACAGGGAAGTGGTTCAACTCATCTCTTCATTGAATATCCCCTTGTACGGAACGGCGGAACATGGCACCATCTGGGTTATCACTGATGGTGCTGAGTTCAGTGTCGACTATGAGAGGAAGTGATTTGATGGATGACCATAAGGTAAAAGCAGTTGTGGACCGCATTGAGGACAGGTATGTAGTTTTACTGATGGGTGAAGAGGAGAAAGAACTGCACGTTCCCCTGGAGCAGGTGCCTGGGGAACTGCAAGAGGGGGAATGGGTGATTGCCACTTTGAGTGCTCAGCAAGAGGTGATTAGTTTAAAAACAGATAAGGAAGAGACCGAGAAAATAGGAACAAGGATCCAGGAAAAGGCAAAACATTTGAAGCAGCGGATGGCCAGCCGCTTTAAAAAATAAGGACTATGCCCTCACGTCCTCTGTCTGAAAGCAGCATTAAGTTGCCCTCTTAACATTTCCCGGCGCAATTCTTCTTGATTTTTCTGTTTTTCCATGCGGCGAATCTCATAGGTCTGCAAACCATCTTCCATTTTTTCTGCAATATACATCAAACGTTCCACGTCGAGAAACGAATACTTGCGTGTCCCACCCTTCGACCGCTCGGGGAAGATCAGTTTCCTTTCTTCATAATAACGAATTTGGCGGGGGGATAACCCTGTTAATTCACTGACGATGCCAATGGGCATCACTTTTTTTGTTTTATAGGACATGTTGTCTCACCTCTGAATCAGCTCTATTTCAGTTTATGTTTATGATAGCAAAAAAGGAGGGAGGACGTACTATTTTTGTCAGAAAATCTAACAAAAACTTTGTCACAAAACCCCGCTTAAGCAAGTGGATTAAGAATAAATAAAAAATGTGTAAGATAAGCTTACACAAAAAACTATAAGGATCTTAAGCACATCATCGCTTTTCAATAGCTACTAAGAACGGGGGATTATTTTGCTGGTTAATAAACTGGTACTTTAGGACATGGTACTGCTTCTGGTCCCACTGGCCAAGTTCGGCAAGCAAAATATCCCGTTCTAATTTACCTTCAGCATGGCCGCTGTAGATGACAAGGGTGATCAAGCCCCCGGGCTTAAGATAACGGGCTAAAGTATGCAAAGCAGTCAGTGTCGTTTCCGGCTTGGTGACCACTGTTTTGTCACTGCCAGGGAGGTAGCCTAGATTGAACATGGCTGCGCTCAGCGGCTGATCATGGCAGTTCAGTTCTTCTTCCACAGTTTCGTGCCCTTTATGTAAAAGCTGGACTTGAGAGAGGCAGTGAGCCTCTTTCAAGCGTTTTCTGGTGTTTTCCAGCGCTTCTTGTTGCACGTCATAAGCGAGCACTTTTCCTGTGGAACCCACAAGCCGGGCCAAGAATAGTGTATCATGGCCATTGCCCATGGTGGCATCGACCACCAGATCCCCCGGCCCCGCCACCTGTTCAATCAGGGTATGGGTAAAAGCTAAGATACTTGGGATGTTCATTTTTGTACCACCTTCTTCTGCTCCAGGCGGATAGCCGGGTTCCATAACTTGCCTTGCCAGGTGTTACGATTCTTCAATTCCCGATCGATGCTATTAAGCACATCCCACTTATTCACACTCCACATGGGGCCGATTAACAGATCACCTGGCCCATCTCCGGTAACACGGTGAATAATGAGTTCCGGGGGCATCATTTCCAACGTTTTAACCACCAGGTTAACATATTGGACCTTTTCCAGGAATTGGAGCAGTCCTTGCTCATATTGGCGGACCATTGGTGTAAACTTCAGCACATGCAGCAGGTGAATTTTCAATCCCTGGATATCCAGCTTGGACACTTCCCGGGCGGTCTCCAGCATCATTTCATCGGTTTCCTGGGGCAAACCGTAAATAATGTGGCAGCATACCCGGATGTTGTGTTGGCGCAGGTGATAGTTCCATGTATGATAACGCTTATCTCCCCACAGGCGGGGAGTATCGTTGCCAGCCTTGTGATGTGTTGTGGTCGGAGTATGGGATTGTGACATTAATGACAACTCCTTTCCTTCATCATATTGTACAATATAATTGGTTCGTGTACAGAATTAGAAGAGAGGTAGCTGAAAGGAGTGCCATGTGATGAAATTTATTACTTTTCTGACCACTGACAACGAGCAAAAATGGGGCATTGTGCCTAACGGTGACACCATCGTGGACGGAACGGGAAGCGGTTACGCCCGGCTGTTGGATGTCATCCAAGGGGGAGATCCAGCCTTAACAGAAGTGAAGGAATGGTTTCAACAAGGGGATGCCAAGACTTATGCATGGGATGAGGTGAAGATCTTACCACCCATAAAACCGCTTAAAAATGTGATCTGTGTAGGCAAAAATTATGCTGAACATGCTTTGGAGATGTCCAATCAGGACCCCGGTGCCATTCCAAAGTATCCGGTGTTTTTTACCAAGCCCCATACGGCTTTAACGGGTCACGGCACTTATATTGAATCTTATCCGCACATCACCACAGAGCTGGATTATGAGGGTGAACTGGCCGTCATTATTGGCAAAGAAGGTAAAAATATTCCTGCGGCAGAAGCAATGGACTATGTCTTTGGCTACTCTATTTTAAACGATGTGACGGCCCGTGATTTACAAAGGAGGCATAAACAGTTTTTCAAAGGCAAGTCGCTGGATACCTTTGCCCCATTTGGCCCTGTTATCGCCCATAAATCATTGATCCCGGACCCGCAACAGTTAACCATTCAAACCTTTGTCAACGGAGAGGAGCGTCAACACGGTTCAACCCAAGATATGATTTTTTCAGTTGCTCAACTTATTGAGTCGCTCTCGGCTGGAATGACACTGGAGGCTGGCGATATTATTGCTACGGGAACCCCCAGCGGTGTAGGAAAAGGGTTTAACCCGCCTAAATTGCTCAAAGCGGGGGATGAGGTCTCCATTACTATTGAGCCGATCGGCACGTTATCCAACCGGGTCAGATAAGGTCATTTTGAATGGGGTTGAGGTTTAGCAGGCACCGACTAACTCAAGCAGATGGCTTTCTCCCGGGTTTAGCATCACTTCTTTCAGCAGAATCCCCCTTCTTATCCTCAGTTTTGTTTTAATATGGCTATAGCTGTGGATTTTATGCGCTGCTAAGGAGAGGCAATTGGGGAGCAGGGTTGGATCACTTAATTTATCCCGTGTATTCCTCTGTAAAAGGGACAAATTAATATTTGCCATCACAATAAAAATGCAATACAATATTAATGAGATTGCACTCTTTCCTAATTGTTTTGTTCTGACAAGAGTGTGGATAAATACGTTATTTTCACTGAGCGCATTTTTTTACATTGGAGGAGGGTTTTTAAATGCCAAAATATACGATTGTAGACAAAGAAACTTGCATTGCTTGCGGAGCCTGTGGAGCTGCTGCGCCAGACATCTTTGATTATGACGATGAGGGGTTGGCAGAAAACATTCTTGATGAGAACACAGGGACTGTCGAAATTCCAGACGTATTGTTAGAAGATCTGGAAGACGCTTTTGAAGGCTGCCCGACAGACTCCATTAAGGTTGCTGAAGAACCGTTTGACGGTGATCCAAACAAATTCGAGTAAGCATTTGATACATTGTAGTGACAGATTTTGGACATGAAAAAAGCTCCCACTGATCTGGGAGCTTTTTGCGCCCTTGCAAATTATTTATTCTCCCCAGGGAGTGTGGACGCCTTCCAAACGTCTGACCCGGCGGTCTAAGCTGTCAACTCTGCGCATCAAACGGTCAACTTCTGATTCAAGCCGGCGTACTCGCCGGTGAAGATCTCCGTCAGGGAACGAGGGGACTCCGGGAATACCAGGAAAAAATGGTGGTTGCAGTTGCGGGCCGACATGGGGCTGTTGTTGGCGGATTTCCTCTCCATAAGCGTGGGGATAACGCATCTCCTCACCGTGGGGGTGGGGATGGGCGGGAAATGGACGATGCATGGTATCTCCTCCAATGTGTGAATGTGTATTCGACATCAGTCTATGGTGATCTGCCACAGTTGGTTTGGACGTTTATCATGATCAACCTTGATGATCATCAAAATGGGTAAACAACACGGGGAGCGAATGGCTCCCCGCTTTTGTGTGCTACATTCAAATTTTACCTAGCATGTTTAGCTTCACTGCGAATATTTATCCACCACAAGCGCCAAAGCCCCGTCACCCGTCACATTGCAAGCCGTACCAAAGCTGTCCTGGGCCATATATAAAGCGATCATCAATCCCAAGGCAGCTTCATCAAAGCCCAGCATGGTACTTAACAGACCCAGTGCTGCCATCACGGCCCCGCCGGGAACACCGGGAGCCGCGATCATGATCACCCCAAGCATCATAATAAAAGGCAGCATGGTGCCCAGAGTGGGTAATTCCAGACCACTTGACAACACCATCACAGCGACTGAACAAAGGACAAGGGTAATGGTGCTGCCAGATAAATGGATCGTGGCAGATAACGGAATTGCAAAGTCAG
The DNA here is from genome assembly GCF_014644735.1 of Caldalkalibacillus thermarum. Lineage (NCBI taxonomy): Bacteria > Bacillati > Bacillota > Bacilli > Caryophanales > Bacillaceae > Caldalkalibacillus > Caldalkalibacillus thermarum. The sequence goes on from NZ_BMKZ01000029.1 coordinate 34,187, forward strand.
CCACATGTTCTTTTATTTTGTTTTCCTTTGCCTGGCGCAAAGTCACTGGGATCGTGGCCGCACTGGACATGGTTCCAATGGCCGTAAAATAAGCTGGAAGCATGGTTTTGAGGGCCCGGAAAGGATTCCGGCCAGTCAGTGTGCCTGACACTGTATACAGAATCAGCAGCCACACCCAGTGGGTGAGGACAGCCAGCAGCAACACAATGCCGAAGGCCCGTAACGTGGGGAAAATGGATCCTTCAGCTGCCAGATCAACAAATACCCCGGCAATGTAAAGCGGAAGAAGGGGGATAATGACGCGTTTTATCAGCAGTTCCACGATATTTTTTCCTTGATCGAAAAACTGCTTGAGAACAGGGCTTTCTACTCTGGTCATGCCAATGCCAAATACAAAAGCGGTGATCAAGGCAGTCATGACCCCTACAATTGGCTCAATCGTCAGTTCAAACAAGGGTTCAAGGCCTGCACCCTCCTCACCATGCTCTCCTGCAGGGCCTGTCAACAAAGGAACAACAGTAACGGCTACCACATAAGCCAAAATCCCTGCCAATAAAGTAGATGAATAAGCAAGTCCTGACGTGAGACCCAGCATTTTCCCTGATTGTTTTCCCAGTTCAGATATACCGCTGGCAATGAAGAAGACAATGATAAGCGGAATGATAAAGCCAATAAATTGGCCAAAAATGATCTTAAAAGTAACAAACACCCTGGAGAAAAACTCTGGCGCATACAAACCAATCAGCATCCCCCCGGTAATTCCCGCCAGCAGTTTAACAATTAATCTCATGTTTTCCCTCCTTCGCTTGGTTAGACTTATTAGATGATATGTCTTATTTAATCATGAAAGTACGCTTAAAGCAAAAAATAACAGTTCCGAGCATAAGGGACCTGATGGGAACAGGGCAATTTTACTATGCATCAAACCCATCTAGAACGCCCATACTGGAAAAGATAGTTTTTATGATGAGGAGGGACAAATATGGGACGCATTACGTTAAGACCTGAGCTGATGACGCCTGGCGGCCAGGCTGCCAGCATTATGCTGGATGACTGCTATGTAGGCTCATTCACCATGGTGTATCGGGAGAATGATGCCTTGTGGGGCACGATCCAGCTGGATGAAGAGATGCTGGAACCGGATGAAAAAGGAGAGATCGACCTGTTCATGCACGAGCATATCGAGGACCTGATTGAAGCACTGCAGGTCAGGGAATGCATGATCACGTCAACTTACAGTGATTATGATTATGTGATTTCCACCGATGATATCGTGGAAGAGGTGATCGAAGAGGAGGAATGGGTCGAAGGGGAAGAAGCACAGGAAATACACTTGAGTGTAGTGCGTGAAACCCGCCATCTCGTGGAGTATCAGATTCATGATGAAAACCACGAGGTAGTAGCTGAAGCGGTGGTCTACAAGTCCCGGGACCATGTCACAGGCGAAGTGCTGTGGGACGATGAACCGACAGAGGCTGAGATGGATACTGTAGCCCGATTAATCATGGCTGAATGTGATGACGAAGAGGTGGAAAGTTTTTCTTTTGTGATGTATGTGGATGGGGAAGAAATAGCCACTATCGAGCTGACCCGTGACGACCCCATTGAGGAGGAGATGACAGGGGAAGAAGTTGAACTGGACATTGGCCAGGTTGAAGGTTATGATTTCACTTTTGATCTGATCAGGGAAGAGATGGACCTCTTGATCTATGACATATATGAAGAAACAGATAAAGAAAGGATTTATTTGGGTACCGCCACAGCGGATCTTAGTGATGATGATGCCACGGTTTTGGTTGAGTTTGAGAATCCCCGGGACAGACGCTTACGGGAACAAATCGTTTATCATCTGATTGATGAACTGGAAGAGGAAGCCTATTTTGATACAGTTACGATTACCATGCAATATGATGATGAAGTGATTGATGAATACCATTTTGACTATGATGATCAGCCGGAGTACGGCCTGCCTGACGGTTTAACCATAGAAAACAGGGCAGAGACGACTGTTTCCAGCTAGGAGATATGTAAAAACTGACGCTGTCTGTATTTGGTGGCTGAATTCCACGGGGATTCAGCTTTTTCTCTGCTTCCAAAATAGAGTATACTTAATGAAAGAGAAGTTGATGATTGCCAAGTTGTGCAGAAAGTTGTGTATTGGAAAGAGGGAACAGATATGGCATTGCCTCCATTGTTTAAAGAGCGGATGCAGCACTTATTAGGTAATGAAGCACAAGCGTTTTTTCAATCCTATGAACAACCTCGTCACTATGGTTTGCGCATTAATACGTTAAAGTGGACTGTTGAGGAGGCCCTGCAAGCACTGCCCTTTCACCTTGAACCTGTTCCATGGGCGAAAGAGGGTTTTTATTTTCATGAAGCCGACCGTCCGGCTAAGCATCCCTATTATCATGCAGGGTTGTACTATATTCAGGAGCCAAGTGCCATGGCGCCGGGCGCGATGATCCCGATTGAGCCTGGCGACAAAGTGCTTGATTTGTGCGCAGCTCCCGGCGGCAAGTCAACGCAAATCGCCGCCCGCCTGAAAGGGAAGGGCGTTTTGGTCAGCAATGATATTAGTGCAGAACGTGTGAAACCGCTGGTCAAAAACCTAGAGCTGTTTGGTGTCCGTAACGGGATTGTGACCAATGAGACACCGGAGCGGCTGGCTGCCGCCTTTGGCACCTATTTTGACAAGATCGTGATTGATGCCCCTTGTTCAGGGGAAGGGATGTTCCGCAAAAATCCGGAGATGGTCAAAAGCTGGGAGACTCATCACATCGAAATGTGTACGGTGATGCAAAGGGATATTTTGGACCAGGCTGCGCGCATGCTAAAGCCGGGCGGTTTGATGCTCTATTCCACATGTACTTTTGCCCCGGAAGAGAATGAAGGTCAAATTGCCCAGTTTCTGTCCCGCCATCCCCACTTTGAAGTGGAAGAGATCAGCATGGTCCCCGGTTTTCAACTTGGCCGGCCAGAGTGGGCCAGTGAGGAGGAACTGTCTGAAAGCATGAAGCAAAAGCTAAGGCGGACGGTACGGCTCTGGCCCCATCATGTTCGGGGTGAAGGTCACTTTTTGGCCTTATTGCGCAAAACGGACGGTGAAGAAAAGCCCTGTCGAGAGGAACAAGCAGCACCCCTCCCCGAAAGAACATTACAAAACTTCCGGGAGTTTGAAAGGGAAGTGTGTCTCAAGCCTTTGGAAGAAATGCTGGAGGGAAGATTAGTTACTTTCAAGCAGCACTTATATGTGAAGCCTGAGGGATTGCCTTCCTTGCAAGGACTGAAAGTGGTCAAGTCCGGCTGGTATCTGGGAGAGTTGAAAAAAAACCGCTTTGAACCCAGCCAGGCTTTGGCGATGGGCCTAGACAGCCGTGATGTGGCCCAAACCGTCTCCTTCTCTGTTGAGGACGAAGCCTTGCTGCGTTACTTGAAGGGGGAAACGTTAAACATACAGGGAGAGAAGGGGTGGAAACTGGTCTGTGTCGACCGCTTTCCTCTCGGCTGGGGCAAGCAACTCCACGGTATTTTAAAAAATGCTTATCCGCCAGCCTGGCGCTGGCTGGCCTAGGAGGTGGGCAGATGCGCTTGGACAAGTTGCTGTCTAATATGGGCTATGGCAGCCGCAAAGAGGTAAAAAAATGGTTAAAAGCAGGTGTTGTCACAGTAAACGGCCATGTCGTGCAAGACGGCAAAACACAAGTAGACCCGGAAACTGATCATGTTCAGTTTCAAGGGGTCACGGTGGAATACCGGCCGTATATTTACTTGATGCTGCATAAACCGCAGGGAGTCATCTCTGCTACAGAAGATGCGCGGGAGATGACCGTACTGGATCTTATCGACCCGGAACATCTCACCTATAATCTGTTCCCCGTCGGCCGGCTGGACAAGGATGCGGAGGGGTTGCTGCTTTTGACCAATGACGGCAAATTAAGCCATGCTTTGTTATCTCCGAAGCGTCATGTGCCCAAGGTGTATTATGCGGAAATTGAGGGGCTGGTAACGCAAGCAGACGTTGAAGCCTTTCAAGCGGGGGTCATCCTGGACGACGGTTACCGCACGCTGCCGGCTGATTTAAAAGTGATCCACAGTGGTGAGCACTCCAGGGTAGAGCTGACCATTGTGGAGGGAAAGTTTCACCAGGTGAAGCGCATGTTTAAGGCCGTCGGCAAAAGGGTGACCTATCTGAAACGAATCAAGATGGGCGGTTTGGCCTTAGATGAAGGATTGGAACCAGGCGAGTACCGGGAATTAACCGAGGAGGAAGTTCAGCTTTTACAGGGGTGAGGAAAGGATGGAACAGCGTTTAATTCAAACCTTGGCCGAATGGCTGTTGGAAGCACAGCACACCGTGATCTTAACAGGAGCAGGGATGAGCACAGAATCAGGATTGCCCGATTTCCGTTCCAACCAAGGGTTATGGTACGGGCGCGATCCTCAGGAGATTGCCAGCGTGTATGCCATTAAGCATAACCGGGAGGATTTCGTAGATTTTTACCGCTGGCGGATCAAAGAGGTAGATAAGTACAAGCCGCATATTGGCCACCATTTGCTGACCCGCTGGCAACGGCAGGGACTGGTGCAGCGGATTATTACCCAAAATGTGGACGGTTTTCATCATCAAGCGGAAAGCCATGATGTAATTGAACTGCATGGTTCTTTGCGCGAACTGTATTGCATGGACTGCGGGCACAGAACCGAGGCTAAACGCTACTTGCAGGAAAAAGGAGAGGTCTGCCCCCAATGTGGCGGGTTCTTAAGGCCTGACATCGTTTTGTTTGGTGAAATGCTGGACACTCAGGCGATTGAGACAGCGTTTGCAGAGGCGCGCCAAGCAGAGTTGTTTATCGTGCTTGGCTCCAGTCTGCAGGTTTCACCGGCCAATATGCTGCCCATGGAAGCTAAGGAAGCGGGGGCCAAACTGGCTATCGTTAATCTGCATGACACGTTATTGGACCCTCAGGCTGATCTGTTGATTGAAGGCAAGGTAGGAGAGGTGCTTCAGAAGACCGATGAATGGCTGAATCGAAAGCGCAATTTTGGTATGGTATAATAATGCCTATAGAGAGAATTTAACGGAGTGGAGAAAGGCGGAGATGCCATGAACATTAAATTGCTGGCCATTGATGTGGACGGCACCTTGCTGCATGACAATCATGAGTTAAGTGAACGGACAAAAGAGGCCATTTTTAGGATAAAAGAAGAAGGGGTTCGCGTGGTCCTGGCTACTGGGCGGGGACCACGCTCCTGTGATCCTCTCATTGAAGCATTACAACTCACAGATCCAATGATAACTCATAACGGAGCCGTCATTTATAATCCGGTACGCAATATGGCTGAGCAACAAGTGGGCTTTGAAGCCAAAGAGTTGTTGCCTATCATACGTTATTGCCGGAGCCGGAACATTCATTTTGATGTCAATACAGCTTTTGGTATTTATGTGGAACAGTTAAGGGAAGAAGTTGTTCCGGTGTATAAACAGTTTTTTGTGGAACCGGTCGTAGTGGACGATATTGGCTCCTTAACTGACCCTATTGTTAAACTGACGCTTACTGACCAGCCACACCGGCTGGATCAGGTGATGAATGAGATTGTTCCCCAATTTCCAGATTTGAGCATTATCCGCAGCGGGGAAACATTTATTGATGTCATTCACCCCCAGGCCACCAAGGCCAATGCCCTCCGTTATTTATTGCAGAAGTTTAGGATTAGCCCTGATGAGGTGATGGCGTTCGGCAATTATTACAATGATCTGGAAATGTTGCAACTGGCCGGGACAGGGGTGGCGATGGGCAACGCACCTCGCGAAGTGCAACAGCAAGCTGATATCGTTACCCAGAGCAACAACGAAGATGGGGTGGCCCTGGTTATTGAAAACATGTTGCGGGATAAATTGGTTGTTTAAACTTGGGTTGACCTGGCCCGTTTTTTCTTTCACGCACTGTCTCCGGGAGAGACACACACAAGAGATGGCTGGCTTTATCCGGGCCCGGGAAGAGTGCTACTATTTACTTAAATTGCATGAAGTGGAGCCTGAGCATGTGCATAAGACCCCCTGTGATCCAACCAGGCCTCGCGTGGAAAAGTAATGAATTTTAGTACTAGAAAGCGGGATGTTATGTACGCTGTTTATATCAGTTGTTATTTTTTATTTGTCTTTTTTGGGTTCGGTGCTCTGTTTCCCATGTTGGGCCTTCATTATGAAGCGATGGGACTCAGTGGTGGACAGATTGGTATGCTGATGTCTGTTGCCCCCGTTGTGGCCATTTTGGTCCAGCCTCTGTGGGGCATGATTTGTGACCGGACCCAAAAACCGAAAGAGGTCCTCACCCTGGCCACCTTATTAACAGGTGTTGTGGCCCTGCTCTTTTTATTCACAGAATGGTACTTGATGTTAATCGTGATTGTGGCGCTTTTGTCCTTTTTCCAAAGTGCCATAGTCCCTGTTTCAGACAGCCTGGCCATGAACTATGTCAAGCAGCATGGGGGAGAATATGGATCTCTCAGGCTGTGGGGGGCTGTGGGTTTTGCTGTTAGTGTATGGGTGTCGGGGGTCATGATTGAACTGACCTCCACCCGCATTATCTTTTATATTTTTGCCGGTGTGCTAGTGGTGGCCGCCTGGTTTGCCACCCGCATGCCTGAAGAGGGGCAAAGCTTACAGGTGGATATCCGCTCCGGCCTGGCCAAGCTGGTGAAGCTTCCTGCCTATGTGGCCTTTTTGGTGTGCACGTTTCTCATTTTTGGCACGATGAACGCCAACAATTTTTATTTCAGCCTTTATTATCTGTCTATTGGAGGAACGGTGGCAGGGGCAGGTTTAGTCTTTTTACTCGCTGCCGGAAGCGAGGCGCCGTTTATGAAAATAGCGGGCAAAATGATGCGGCGCTATGGGGTGATGTCTCTCCTGATTGTGGCTGCCGTCCTTTCCGGGGCGCGCTGGCTGGTGTTTTATTTTGAACCGAGCACCTGGGTAGTGCTGGCGGTGTCCATTTTGCAGGGGATTTCCATCGGCTTTTTTATTCCTTGTGCGGTCCATTTAGTCCGGGAATTGGCCCCCGACGACGTCAAGGTGACGGCCATGTCCATCTATGCCTCAGTGGGCAATGGTCTGGGCACCATGTTTTGTACGTTTGTCGGCGGATGGATTTATGAGTATTTTTCCATTGCCCACACGTATCTTTTTTTCGCGGCAGCCACACTGGTTGGTGTCGGACTGCTCATATTGATCAGGGTCAAGTGGTTTGATGAACAATCTGGAATTTCATAAAAGCAGAAAACTCTTTTTTGTAGCGGCGAGCATTCTTTTGGGAGAGCTTTCTTTGGAGGAATGTTTTTGCCGGTTCCGCTTAATCCACTTCTAAACCTTGTCTCCCGGTGAATATGCTATGTACTAGCAATCACATCGGGGGTATGGGCTGTGATTCCCTTTTTCCAGCAGAACCATCGGAAACGTATGCTGACCAACTTAAGTATCCTGGCCATCTTTTATGCTAACGTGGTTGTGACTTTTGCCTTTATTTACTTTGTTTTGGATATTACCGGTTTGGGCGCCATTATTGATCATTATTCTCCTCTCCCTCATCAGGATGAACACTGGCTTGACCGGATGATCAACTCACTCTATTTTAGCGTAATCACGCTGTTTTCTGTGGGTTACGGCGATGTCACCCCCTTTGGACTGTCTCGCGGAGTCGCTATTTTGCAGGCCATGTTTGGATATATCTTACCAGCTGTTGTGGTGATTCAATATTTGAGAATGAATGAATCTGACACATAATTTCCGCTAAATGACAAGGGAATAAAAGACTTTTCAATTCCTTTCTCATGCTCAGCGAAAGGGGAAACGTGAGGACCACAGCCGTACCGATCATTATTCATTTGCTGTCGGCAGAGTGATCGGCTGTATCTTTTTGTCTGGTCAAAGTTTCTTTTAGTGCTTCAACCTGATCCTTATTCACAAGAACAAACAAAATATCCCCTTCATGGATGACGGTTGCTCCTTCAGGTGTTATCACTTGATTATCACGGACGATGGCAGTGATCAATACCTGCTCTGGAAATGAAATTTCTCTGATGCGTTTACCGGCAATCGCGTCTTGTTTTTGAACGATATATTCCACAATCTCCGCGTTTGTTTCGCCTAATGATACCAGCTCAATACTATGCGGAGAAGAGGGTTCTGGTGGGCCAACTAATCCCAGTTTTTTGGCCAAAGGT
>NZ_BMKZ01000030.1 GCF_014644735.1 Caldalkalibacillus thermarum
TACACAGCAATACCTCCAAGTGCAAGGTTTTTGTAGGTGGTTTTTGAAAAACCCTTGCACTTAATTTCGCCAAAAATAGGTCTTTTCCTTTCAATATCAACATTTTTGTGTTTTTCAGCAAACCCTACGTACAGATTTTTGTTGATAGCCGGGGGGTGCCACTAAAGAAGTAAACTTCCGGACTGGTAACCAATCACCTTTTGGGCTTTTATACTTCACCGGTAACATAGTAAATATGAAAAACCCCAATCGTTTGACAATGCAGGACTAAAAATTTATGGCGACCATAAGGTCGCCAACTTCTCATTCCCTCTTTAACTTCTCATCACTTCAAGACAGATATCCATAAAAATTTATCTTTCAAATTCCTTTTTCTCTAATGTGTATTTATCCATTAATGATTCATCTGGTTCATAGCCGATCCCCGGAACAGTGGGTACATCAATTATGCCATTTTTCGCTTTAACTTCAGGCACGACAATATCTTCATACCAATACCTGGAGGAACTTGAGGTGTCTCCTGGCAATACGAAATTAGGCAGAGTGGTTATAGCTATGTTATGTGCTCTCCCTATCCCAGATTCCAGCATACCTCCGCACCATAATGGAATACCTTTACTCATACAGTAGTCGTGTATTTTTTTAGCTTCCGTCAACCCCCCAACGCGGCCGATCTTCATATTAATAATTTTGCAACTGCCTAGCTCAACTGCCTTTCTCGCATCTTCCAATGAATGTATGCTCTCATCGAGGCAAACCGGAGTCTTAATTTGAGATTGCAGTTTAGCATGATCAACAATATCGTCATGAGCAAGAGGCTGTTCGATCATCATTAAATTTAGTTCATCAAGTGCCTTAAACACATCAATATCCTGTATGGTATAAGCTGAATTGGCGTCAACCATGATCGGTACATCGGGAAACCTTTGTCTTACTCCCTTGATCATCTCAACATCCTTACCTGGTTTAATTTTGATTTTTATTCTTTTATACCCTTCATTGATAAATTCTTCAACTACACGCAGCAGGTCATCCAAGCTCTCCTGAATGCCTATGCTGACACCTACATGGATCTGTTTCTTTGTTCCCCCCAGCGCCGCAGCCAAGGACATATTATTCTCTTTGGCGTAGAGATCCCAAATTGCTCCTTCCAATGCAGATTTTGACATATTATTTCTGCGGATGGGTTTGAATAGTTGACTAACTTCATCAGGATGTTGAATTTTCTCTTTACTATATAATATAGGGATTAAAAAGTCTTCCATAATATGCCAGGATGTCTTCACAGTTTCCTCATTATATAGCGGTTTCGACGTTACAACACACTCACCATATCCTACATTATTATTCCCTCCGTAGACTTCTACAACGATGAACTCTCTTTTTCTCTCCGTCCCAAAACTCGTTTGAAACGGTGCTTTTAAAGTCATTTCCATGCGGCGCAAAACAATTTTTTTAATTTCCATTAAGCACCCTACCTTTCGATTTATTTAACTAAATCAAACAGCTGTTTAGGTGATACATGGTCTAATAATCTTAAACTCTTAACTTTAATCATATAAATGACAAGACACAAAGTGTTCTGGTGCCTTCTCTTTCAGCAGAGGCTTTTCCGTCTTGCATCTGTCCATTACATGGGGGCATCTTGTATGAAAGACACAGCCGGAAGGAGGGTTAAGCGGAGAAGGCACATCCCCCTTGATAATAATCCTCTCTTTTTTAACCTTGGGATTTGGAATGGGTACAGCAGAGAGTAAAGCTTGCGTATATGGGTGAAGGGGATGAGCAAACAATTCATCTGTAGGAGCTCGTTCCACAATATGCCCCAAATACATGACCCCGATCTGATCAGAAATATGGCGAACGACACTGAGATCATGAGCTATAAACAAATAAGCCAGGTTAAAGTTATCCTGTATTTCTTCCAGCAAATTAATGACTTGTGATTGAATAGAGACATCAAGAGCGGAGACAGGTTCGTCACAAATGATGATTTTGGGGTTGACAGCCAATGCTCTGGCCAATCCAATGCGCTGTCTTTGTCCCCCTGAAAACTCATGAGGGTAACGGTAGTATTGGTCTTCACGGATTCCGACTTTTTGCAACAACTCCATGGCCCGCGCCATGCGATCTTTCGATGTTCCTATATTATGGATTTTCATAGGCTCCTCAATAGCACTTCCTATCCGTTTTTTCGGATTTAGAGAAGAATGGGGATCCTGAAACACCATTTGTATTTCCCGTCTGATCTTTTTAAGCTCTTTTCCTTTTAATTTAAATATGTCTTTTCCCTTATAAATAGCTTCTCCGTCCGTTGGTTCGATTAATCTCAAGATGGTTCTGCCAGTTGTACTCTTTCCACACCCTGATTCCCCTACCAAGCCCAATGTCTCTTTTTCCTGTAGATCAAATGTCACATTTTCTACCGCTTTTACATATGCTTTGGTTCGACCTAACAACGAGGGAACTGGAAAATATTTTTTTAGATTTCTAACCTGCAAAAGGGGTGTTTCACTTTTCTGCTGAGGGGGCCACCCCGTTGTCTCTGACGTTGCTTGCTGCTCAAGCTTATATTGCTGCATTGATAGATCCCTCCCTTTGCATAATCCTCTCATAATGCCAGCACCTGACCTTCTGTCTGCTGTCAACTGCTTCTAACTCAGGCGGTTTTTGATGACAAAGATCGTCCGCATACTCACATCTAGGCGCAAAGCGACATCCTTGAGGAATATTTTGTAATGAAGGGACGATGCCTTTGATCACATGCAATTTTTTTGTGCGATCCCCGTCCAGTTGTGGAACGGATTTAAGCAGCCCCTTTGTATAGGGGTGTAGAGGGCGGAAAAACAATGACTCCACATCAGCTTCCTCAATAACCTGACCAAGATACATGACCACTACACGGGTACATATTTCAGCGACAACTCCCAGGTCGTGTGTGATCATGATCACACCCATATTGAGCTCTTTTTTTAAATCATTAATAACATCCAAAATTTGGGCTTGTATGGTAACATCTAGAGCAGTTGTCGGTTCATCAGCTATCAGCAGGCTAGGATGACAGGACAAGGCCATGGCAATCATTACTCTCTGCCGCATCCCGCCTGACAATTGATGGGGATATTCATGCACCCTCTTTTCCGGGGAAGGAATCCCAGTTAGTTTTAACATTTCCACTGCTTTTCTATAGGCTTGTTCCTTATTTAACTTCTGATGGATCATAATCGATTCGGCAATCTGATTCCCGATTGTATATACGGGATTAAGAGAAGTCATAGGATCCTGAAATATCATCGAAATCTCATTGCCACGTATTTTTCGAATCTCATCTTTACTTAGGGCAAGCAAGTTTCTACCTCTGTAATTAATCTCTCCATCATATTTTGTAGTTTGTTCATTTAACAGCCGCATAATGGATTCGGCAGTTACGCTTTTTCCGCATCCTGATTCCCCCACAATCCCCAATGTTTCACCCGCATGAACATGGAAAGTCACCCCGTCCACAGCAGTAACGGGTCCATTTTCAGTAATAAAAGTCGTTCGTAAGTCTTTAACTTCCAATAACAATGGGTTTGACATGGCCATCTCCTCCCAACCAAAAAGATCAGTAACATCACTGTTTCCCTCATTTATTTGCTGTGTTTGTATGGGGATCCAGCAAGTCACGCAGGCCGTCGCCAAAAAGATTTAAACCCAGTACGGCTAATATAATAAAAGCGCCTGGGAAGACAGTCATCCACCAAGCAGTAAAAATGACCGTTTTTCCATCATAAAGAATATTGCCCCAACTTGGTGCAGGAGCTGGTATCCCTGCTCCAAGAAAGCTTAAGGCAGCCTCAATTATAATAGCTATCGCAAATACATAGGTTAGTTGGATAATCAGTGGAGAAACAATATTGGGAGCAATATGCAGCCAAATAATTCTCCAGGAGCTTGCTCCTTGTGCTTTCAGCGCTTCAATGTATGTCTGTTCCTTGATCACCAATGCAGCAGAACGGACAACACGGGCCACCTCTGGACTTTTGACAATCGTTAACGCAATGACCACATTAATCGGCTTTGGTCCTAGCACAGCCATCAGTGCAATCGCCAGAAGGATCGCAGGGAATGCCATCAATCCGTCACAAATTCTCATTAAAATATGGTCCAATAGGCGATAATAAGCGGAGTAGAGACCAATAATCATACCGATTACAGAAGTACACAGCGCAACGGAAAGCCCAATAACCAATGATACTTGAGTTCCATAAACGACACGGCTAAATAAGTCCCTTCCAAAATTGTCAGTGCCAAACCAGTGTTCCACACTAGGAGGTTGCAATCGATTTGTGGGTTCCATTTCATACGGGGTGTACTGGGTAATGATAGGTGCAAAAATGGCGATTAGCGTGATAAAACAAAGAATGATACTTCCTGTAACTGCTAGTCTGTTTGACAGAAAACGCCTGATAAATAACAGCAGCCGCTCCTTCTGAAGCTGTTGTTTCTTATAGATAAGATTGCTTGATTGCACAACCGTTTTTCCTTCCATATCTCCAACCTCCTTTCGTTTATTTACGATTGAGGCGCACCCGTGGATCTATCACACCATACAGCAAGTCCACAATTAAGTTAATCAACACATAGGAGACCGTAATTAATAATACGGTTCCTTGGATCACAGCATAATCCCTGCGCACGATAGACTGAACCACTAATTGTCCGACCCCAGGCAAATTAAAGACGGTTTCTGTAACCACGGCCCCCGCTACCAGTGTGCCAAACGTTTGCCCGATCACCGTTAATATGGGAATAAAAGCATTACGCAAAGCGTGTTTATAAATGACAACCCTTTCTTTGAGCCCTTTGGAATGTGCTGTTTTAATGTAATTCATGGTCAGTATGTCCAGCATGGACGACCTGGTCATCCGGGCAATTAATGCGGCTTGAATGGTTCCCAAGGAGAGAGCAGGCAAAATCATATATTGTAAATGATTCCATATTCCAGTGCTTAAGGGGTTATATCCTGCTACTGGAAACCATTGCAGTTTCACTCCAAACCCTAGCATCAGTAACAAACCCAACAAGAAACTGGGAACGGATACTCCCAACATGGCAAGCACCATAAAAAGCTGATCTGTCAGTGTACCTCTTTTTATGGCTGCTAAAATCCCAAAGGGGATGGCGATAAGAATCGCTATACCTTGTGCTAACATGGCCAGGGAAAGGGTGGGTTCCAGCCGTTCTAAAAAGGCATCCAAAACTGGTTTGTTCATATAAATGGACCATCCTAAATCACCCTTAAAAAGGCCAAAAAACCAGCTAAAAAATTGTTCATGAAGGGGCAGATTTAAACCTAACTCTTCTCGCAGTCTTTCGACATCTTCAGGGGCAGCATCAGGTCCAAGCATAACAGCTGCCGGATCACCTGGGGTCAAATGGATAAGAAAAAAGACAACAACTGCCACGACAAGTAAAACCGGTATGAGAGAGAGTATCCGCTTGAGTAAATAAGCTTTCATCTCAAAATCCCCCTGCTTGTTAAAATCAACGGAACGTCACATGTCCAGAATGTTGACCCCTTTATGCAGAAGCAGCTCTGCTTTTCAGAACTGCCTCTGCCAAAAAGGGTTTCATTCTTCTCATTTCTCACTCACTTATACTTACATTCCAGAATACTGGCCCTTTAAACTCTTGATAACCTTGCACTTTATCTGAGTAAGCAGAAACCCTTAGATTTCTACCTATATTGATAATAGGCAGATCCTCCCACATAAGTTGTTGCAACTCAGCATACAAAGCTTTTGCCTCTTCTTGAGACGTTTGTGCCTTAATTTCATCCAATAATCTGTCAAACTCAGGATTATTGGTCCAACCCGGCCAATTGGCTCTGGTATCCAGGAATGTGTATTGATGAGGCGTTGAACTAGTTGGAAAACCGGTGAAGAAAATATCCCACAGCTCAGGTTGATCCCGCCGTTCCAGTAACGTGGCCCAATCATAAACCTCTAGCTTTGCGTTAATACCAATTTCCTGTAACTGCTGCTGAGTCGCTACGGCTGAATTGTAGTGATGGGCATAATCACGGCTGGTCAAGATGATCACTTCTTCACCGTTATAACCGGCTTCTTGTAACAATTGTTTTGCTTTTTCAAGATCTTGTTGATTGTAATATTCTTGGCCCGCATCGGTATACCAGTCCGTTTGTTCAGGTAAGAACAAGCTGGGGTCCAACTCAAAATATTTAGGCGAGGTGAAAGCAGCTGTTAATATTTCTTCTTTATTTAAAGCGTAATTAACAGCTTGACGCATTCTAACGTCCCTAAACAAACCTTCCTTTTTGTTAAATACCAAAGCCTGAATACCAAAGGGCCAGATATCTATTTCGATGTTAGGGACATTTTCCAGTTGTGGTATGGCATCATAGGGTAGCATGTGCGCAAAGTCATACTCTCCGCTCAGAAGGCCGTTAACCCGAGTGGATTCATCGGGAACGAAATGAAAGTAAATTTCATCAACCAAGGCTTCCTTTTTTCCTGCCAGACCGCTGGCTGGTTCATCTACTGGCTGATACTCTTCAAACCGGGTGAATAGCATATGCTGGTCATGTGCCCAATTTTCTAGTTTAAACGGCCCTGTACCGATATATTCCGTAATCCCTGACGGACCAGCGGAATCAATTACTTCTTTTGGCATGATAGCCGCAAATTGATCAATATCAGCGAGTACATACATGATTACAGAAGACGGTCCCTCAAAGTGTAGCTCAACAGTATATTTATCTTTAGCTACCCACTCATGTTCTCCGAGATTGGCTTTAGCGATAGCAGACTCGCCCCATTTGGTCATGGAGGCAACAACGTCCTCTGCAGTCATTTCTGTGCCGTTATGAAATTTAATCCCTTCTCTCAACTTGAAAGTGATGGTCGTTCCATCCTCACTAATCTCATAACTTTCTGCGAGTTGAGGAGTAACTTCATAGTTTTCATTCAGTGTCACCAATGTCTCAAAGATTAATCTAGCAGGGTCCCGCGTTGCATTAGCCGTTGTTATGTGCGGATCCAATGTTTGGGGCTGTGCCAAATAAGCAACATTCAGGGTCCCTCCGGATGTTTCCTTGGGTTCTGTAGTATCTGAGCCTTTTTGCTCAGAAGGACTACTATCTGTTGTGTCTGCGGAACAACCGATGATACCAGCAATCACAATGACAACTAGAAAGAAAATACCTATTTTTTTAATTTCCATAAACTCAATCCCCCTTCTAAATATGCACTTCTAAATGATTAAACAAAACTATATTAATATTCAGTATAATACTTACCATCCAGTCAGTTCTCACCCCCTCAAAAATCTGTGACTTAGAGTGATCATTAAAATCTCATACTACAACATGTTTTACTCCCGATTTCATTACTTCTATAATTTAAGGATTAAATATGCCAATAACGCCGCGCGTTTTGGAATTTCATTAATGATCACATGTTCATGAAAGGCATGTGGACCCTCACCAACAGCTCCTAAACCATCTAAGGTGGGAATACCTATACCGGCTGTTAAGTTTCCGTCGCTCACACCTCCAACAGCTGCTTCCGAAACAGTAAACCCCAACTCTTGCGCACATTCTTGAGCCAATTTAAATAGTCTAATGGACGCTTCACTCTTTTCCATTGGTGCACGGTTTATTCCTCCCTCAACTTCGACTTTTGTTTTAGCCAACTTTGGCTTAAGGTTACAAAAAGCTTGCTCAATCCGCTTTCCTTCAGCCCTAGTAAAAAAACGGACGTCAACTTCAGCTACAGCACTTTCTGCCACTACATTGCTCATGGTACCCCCTCTTATGACGCCCACGTTTATTGTGGTTCCTTGACCAGGGTCAGCCAGTGATTCAAGATATCTGATTTGATGGGCTATTTCGTGGACAGCACTAGCCTGAAGATCCGGATCATTCCCCGCATGGGAAGATATGCCTTTTGCTTTAATTTTATATTTCCCTGCCCCTTTTCTGGCTGTTTTCAATGCTCCCGTTTTAGCTACAGCAGGCTCAACAACAAATACAGCTTGACATGTTTTGGCTTCAGCTATGATTAACTCTCTAGAGGTAGGACTTAACTGCTCCTCATCAGAAGTAAGCAAAAATACGATTTTTTTGTTTGGTCTTAAATGCAAATCGTTAAGTGATTTCAGGGCCCATATCGCTTGGATAATACCTGCTTTCATATCAAGTATTCCCGGTCCGTATGCACGGGAGCCTTCGATTCGAAAACTTAATGCCCCTTTCTCCCAGACAGTATCATAATGTGCAAGAATTAATAATTTTTCCTCTCCTTCACCCACCTCAAACTTCAAGTGGCTTCCCACTGTTTCGTTCGGAAACTCCGTCGCTTGAACCCCCAGTCTCATTCCTATCAATTGCTTTAAGAATCGCCCGCAATTGTTAACCAATTCTTTATGCAATGACGGCGATTCATGGTTCACTAAATCTTTTAAATCTTTCATAATATGATTCAAATGCTGATTCAAGTAGTTTAAAATTACCATTCATTCCGCCCTCTCTTTAAATTTTTGTCTCTACTAAAAAATCAATAATCGGTAAAAATTTGATGCCTCTTATACTCATTTTCTAGTAATTTAAGTCTCCCTTTGATTTCCTTATGCTTCCTATTGCTTATACCAGCAATGATTAGATTTAATAAGGCACTAATTGAAGTGATCGAATCCATACCAGATGATGTATTTACCTCGGTTGTGATGGTTCTATGCGCGATTCTTCCTACGGGAGACAAATGATTATCCGTTACCGCAACAATCTTGGCACCTTTTTCTCTAGCAATCTCCGCAATACGAACACTTTCTCTGGTATAACGGGGAAATGAAACGACTACAAATACTGATTTTTCAGTTAAACCCATTATGGACTCGATTATATCACTCGTAGAAGGGTACATACTCACGTTACCAAGCATAAGATTAAGTATGAACGAAAACCAATAGGCAGGCCCGTAGGAAATCCTATGTCCCACTACAATCACTTGGTCGGATTGAATAATGTCATCAACAATTGCCCATAAATCATCCTCCTTTACGTCATTAACCATTCGTTTCATGATTTCTATATCTTTGGCTAAGACATTAGTAAAAATATTATTAATTTCAGTTGAACGAGATTCTGTAGATTCCTGAAATTTATATATTGTGCTGTTAGGTTTTATAAATTGTTCCCGAAGAAGTTGCTGTAAGTGCGTGAATCCATTGATCCCTAAGGAGTAGCAAAGTCTTATCACTGTCGATTCACTAACACCAACTTCCATACCAATTTGTGTTGCTGTTTTGAATACGGAATCTTCAGGCCGTTCTAATAAATATTTAGCCACACTTTTTTGGCCTTCAGTTAATGTATCAAATTTTTGTATAATAAGATCTTTTAATGACAATTCATTATTCACTTTTAGATCGCCCCTGTATGATGCAGCTATTGCCTCATTATTATATATTGATGCAGCATGTGCTTTATTATATTCTATAAAAAAATTAAAATTCCTCCCTATATTAAAAATTTTAGGTCGTTCAAATTGAATTCTAATCCCAGATATTGAAGTAACTTTAATTGTTTTCAAACAATAAATAAGGCTAGCCCACACATGTTTGACCATCCCTTTAGCATTGTACTCACAATATTGGTCCATAGTTTAAAAACCGCAGAACAAACACTCCAACTTCAAAGACAATTAAACCGCTATGATGTTATCTTATATGATGATTTTGGTATTTATCCCATGTTGGCCATGCTCGGACAGCATTACAATCTGCATGATTTTATCGAGACCCACATCGGAGCAGTGATCAATTATGACCGTGAACACGGCACCCAGCTGCTGCCAACATTAAAAACCTATTTGGCCTGCCAGGGTTCCAAACAGGAGACGGCACAGCAGCTCTACATCGTCCGCCAGACCCTCTACCACCGCCTCAACAAATTGGAAGAATTGCTGGGCAAGGACTTTATGTCCTTTGAAAGACGCGTGGCTATTGAATGTGCCTTGTTGGCTTATGAGTTGGGGCTTGTGCAGGGTGAACAAAAAATAGGACTGTTCTCAACGTGAATCAGGATTAATCCACGATCCAACCTAGCTTTTCTTCGTATTTCCCCGGCTAACTGACCGATATTTCTGGTAATATCAATGATTTCATCAGCCAAGGCAATATATCCCTCTCTACCTTTTTTGATCTCTTCATTAATTTTGATTTCGAAATGGGACAATAGTTCCAACTCCACAATGACGGGCATCAAAAATTCTACTTCATCGTTTATAAGTTGATTAATATATTCTACTGCATCTGGATAACCCATTTCATGGGCAGCCCATATATTTGTATCGATGATGACTTTGTTGCTCAAAATTATTCGTCCTCACAATCTTCCCGCCCGGCTATTTTCAATGATTCTTTAATTCCCCCGTTGCTAAAATACTTTGCACTACCTGCTAATTTTGCAGCCAAATCACGTTTTTCTTCTTTGGTAAGCTTCTTTTTTTGTGATTTCACCTTGTCCATCCCCTTTTTTTCCTCGATAAGGATTCGAACTTCTACATTCTTACCATATAATCCTCTAGCAACTCTATTCGATTAACAGAGGCTTACGCGTGACATACTCCCACCACCTGCGCTGACGCTTAGAGGTGGGGGCTTCTCGGGTAATCCCATCTCATGATGGGAAGTTGACCGAGCGATCCCCGTGTGCCCCACGGTTCGAGATCCAGTCAGGCAGTCCCTAACTGTTTCAGACCTTCCTTTTTGATATTGATGGCGGCGTTGATATCTCTGTCTGACACAAAACCGCATGCACAGCGAAATAGACGTTCGGAAAGCGATAGAGACACGTTCACCCGGCCACAACATGAACACGTTTTGGATGAGGGGAACCATTTGTCGATTTTGATCAGCTTCTTTCCTTGTTCTGCTAACTTGTATTGAAGGAAAGAGGTGAACATGCCCCAACCGTTGTCGTGGACGCTTTGACCGAAATGGAGGGCTTGAGCCATCCCTTTCATGTTGAGGTCTTCAATCACCACCGCATCATACCGGTTGGCCAATTGTCGTGCAGCCTGATGCAGAAAATCCTGACGTTGGTTGGCGATCTTTTCGTGCAACTTGGCGACTGTCAGCCGCTGTTTGTGCCAACGGTTGGAGCCTTTCCTGCGGCGTGACAGCACCCGTTGGGCTCGGGCCAGTTTTTCCAAAGCTTGCCGATAATATTGAGGATAATTGGCGCTCTTACCCTCGCTATCGACATACAGCGTATTCATGGAAAAATCGAGCCCAACAACGTTTTCTATTTCTTTTGGCACCGGTTGGTGTTCATAAGAGAAGAAGTTGGTGAATGCTTTTTGCAAGTTTAATTGGGCGTTGGCTAAGGCAAGGCTATCGACTTCTTTGAGCCACAGAATTTGTAGGCTTTGTTGGCCATATCCGCATCACCTGCCCACAATACGAACATTTGTTTGATTTTATTTTACCACAATCATCATATTGAGGCTACATCAAACCGACATTCATCTCCCACTTTCGCTTCGCTTAGAAGTGGGAGACTTCTGTCGGAGGTAAGTTAAATGGCTTGCAGGGCTTGCAACACATCTGCCTTCAGGTCCTCGATATGCTCGATGCCGACTGATAAGCGCACGTAATTGGGCGGAATCCCGGCAGTACGCATTTGCTCCTCGGTCATGACGCCTTCCCACATTGCCGCTGTATGTACCACCAGTGAATCGATCCCTCCCAGACTGACAGCATTAGGAATCAGTTTCAATGCAGAGACGAAACGCTGCGTTTCCTCATACCCACCTTTGATGGCAAAGGCCATTACCGCGCCAAAACCGCGCATCTGGCGCTTCGCCAACTCGTGTTGGGGATGGCTGGGAAGACCTGGGTAATACACCCGCTCAATCTGCGGCTGTTCTTCGAGAAACTCGGCCAGGGCAAGGGCATTGGCGTTAATGCGTTCAATCCTTAGCGGAAGCGTGCGCAGACCGCGCAACAGCAACCAGGCATCCATTGGTGAGAGAACGGAACCAATGGAGATATGCGTCTGCCATATACGCTCTGCCAACTCCTCGCTGGTGCAGATCACACCCGCTGTCAAATCATGATGTCCGCCTAGATATTTGGTTGCGCTGTGAATGACCACATCAACGCCCAGATCATGGGGACGCTGATTGATCGGCAACGCGAAGGTGTTGTCGGCCACAACGATGATGCCACGAGGGCGGGCCAGCTCCACTACGGCGGCCAGATCGGTAATCACCAAAGTTGGATTGGCTGGTGACTCCACCATGATGAGCTTTGTATTAGGCCGAATCGCTGCTTCAAAGGCTGAGATGTCGGCTTGCTCGACCAATGTCACTTCGACGCCAAAACGAGGCAGCATCTCGTCCATGATTTTGGCGGTACTCATATAATGCCTGGTCTGTGCGATCACATGGTCGCCTGCGCTGACCAGCGTAAGAAGGGTGGTGGCAATCGCCCCCATTCCGGAACCGGTTACCAGTGCGGTTTCTGTGCCTTCAAGCTCAGCCATTATCTTCTTAACCCGCTCATGTACCGGATTGCCGTAACGGGTGTAATACCTGGGATGACGGGAAGTTCCCGCCATTTCCGCAAATTGGGCGGAATTTTGGGCACGGAACGTGGCTGAGTAATAAATGGCAGGAGCCACCGTGCCATCATTGGTCACCCAATCATCGCCATGTACCACCAAGGTTTCGTCCCGGAGTTCATCGAGATTGAACTGCTCATGAGGATCGTGTTTGTTCATACTCCCTCACACCTTTTGTTTATATTTTATTCTATATCTTCCAACCGCTCACCACTTTGGCTCCCAGGCAGCTCTTAAAATGCTCCACTGCCCAGCGATGGCCTTCCTGGTTGAAACTTTGCACCGCATCTTCGTGTACCACGATGTTAAATCCTTTGTTATACGCGTTTACAGCGGTATGCAACACACAAATATCCGTGCACACGCCCACTAAATGAACGGTGTTGATTCCCCGCTCCCTTAATTTAATCTCCAAGTTTGTGCCGGCAAAGGCACTGTAGCGGGTCTTATCCAGCCATAAGATTTGCTGCTGATATTGGGGATCATTTTTAATTTTCTTGTAATACGCTCCAAGCGCCCCGTACTGGTCCCGCCCTTTCGTCCCACGGATATTGTGGGGCGGAAACAACTTCGTTTCCGGATGATAGGGATCCCCTTCATCATGCACATCGACAGCAAAGACGACATAGTCTCCATTCTCCACAAATTGCTTGGTAAGCGCTGTGATGCGTTCTTCAATGGCCTGCCCCGGCTCCCCGCAAGTGAGCTTCCCGTCGTCAGCCACAAAATCATACGTATAATCGATGATAATCAACGCCTCCATGGCATTCACTCCCCATCAAATACAATTTTAACAGTATCCGCTATCGATATTCTTCAGTATGCTGTTTAAACCATTCAATAATATCAGAAAATTCAAGGTTCCCATTGGCCACAAGGACGATGAATACTTCATTTTCATCATCGGGTATGATCTTATAGCCATTTTTCTTTAAAAAGATGTCGGTAGCAACAAATGCTGTTCGCTTATTTCCGTTAAAAAAAGGATAGTTTCTTACTAACGATTCGAACAAAGCAGCTGCCTTTTCAAATAAGGTTGGGTAAGCCTCTTGACAAATACGGTCTGTTGGGGCCGGTAGACTGCTGATTCAAGCAAACCTTGGTCTTTGATTCCTGCTTGCTCACCTTCTCCATACTTCTTCATCACCATAAAATGAATGACTGCCACATCTCTGGGACTCAAATACCTTGTGGCCATGTTATCTGTCCTTAAGTCTTTTTAATACCTCATGGTGTTCTTCGAAGGTTTCAGCAAGCATTTCCAACATCTCAGCATCCACTTGATCTTCCCATTTGACCTTTTTGGTAATCATAATTTGCCCATCCTTAACCTCAAATTCAAGTTCATCCCCACGTTTAATGTTAAAAGCGTCAGTGATCGCTTTTGGCAAGCCGACACCCAAACTGTTACCCATTTGGGTCACTTTGCGAATCTCTTTTTTACTCATCGCATTCACACCCATTCTCTTTTGATCTTCTTTTTAGTTTAAAATATGGCAGTTTATACATTCATACAGTATATATGTAATATCATCATAACATGTGCTATGGGAGCATTCAATCAATCCCAAAAAGAACCGCTGGCCAACACCTGCCAACGGGCTGCTCTTTTAAAAACATACAAACTCCCTTTCTATATCCTTAGTCACCAATCTTGACCGCTACGTTTTTTAACTGGGTATAGTTACGCAAGGCTTCCAAACCTTTTTCCCGGCCAAAGCCGCTTTTTTTGCACCCCCCAAAGGGCATTTCCACGCCCCCGCCGGCACCGTAATTATTGATAAAAATCTGCCCGGCACGGATTTGCTTGGCCAGCCTGTGGGCTCTGCCTAGGTCCTTGGTCCAGATTCCGGCCACCAACCCATACGGCGTGCCATTGGCCAATTGAACAGCCTCTGCTTCGTCTTCAAAAGAAAACACCGTCAACACAGGGCCAAATATCTCTTCTTGGGCCAGGCAACTGTCTGGCTCCACGCCACAGCTTCTTTGTCGTCTTTGAACTTTTCATAAATTTGTATGCGTTCCTCAAGCATTTTGTTATAGACGAAACGGACGCAACCGAACGTTTTAGCGAGCAGTTGTGCTTGTTCTTGTGTTGGGTACAGACGGAATTTGTAGGCTTTGTTGGCCATATTCACATCACCCGCCCACAATACGAACGTTTGTTTGATTTTATTTTACCACACTCATCATATTGAGGCTACATCAAACCGACATTCATCTCCCACTTTCGCTTCGCTTAGAAGTGGGAGACTTCTGTAGGTAAGTTAAAGTGTGGCCAAAGAATCATTCGCTTTTAATTGACACGAACTTTTCGAGCTTATAGCGTTAGGCGCCCGCCTAAAGTCATGCACCCATCAAACCTTCCCGCATAAGATGGTCAGTGTAAAATGATTACTAAATAGAAATAGGGGAGGAATTTGACGAGTATGGAAAATCAATATCAAGGCAGTTATTTAAATGAACGGAATCACCCCCAGCAACCTTTTCATCACTTTCCTTTTGCTCATCATTATCCTTATCACCATTACCCTATGCATCATTATCCCATGTGGCACCATTATCCTTGGCACCACCATCACTTCTATCCTCATTATCCTTACCCTCATCACATGTATCATCATGTACCCGGGCATGCTTATCACCGAGAATTTCAGGCCAACGAAGGGGAACTGTTAGATAGGGAGCAATCCGATGTAGAAGATACTACTAAGTAAGTTTACTTACAACTAAAAGGGAATAGTCCCTGTCCGGGGGCTATTCCCTTTTGAACGTTTATCTGCATATTTGCTGTTATTTGTAACAAATAGGTTAACGTTGACCCAGGCTTAGCTTTCACTCATTTTCCCTTATTTTTCTGAACGTTGACGTGCATTATCCCAGCACTCGGCATGGACCAGCCCTTCAATACGGTCAGCACGGAAGACAGGATCTTTCCCTTCCCGCCGTTGCTCCACATAATCTTGCAAGGCCGCGAAAGCAAATTTGCCCAACAATGCAATGGCGATCAAGTTAATGATAGCCATCAACCCCATAAACAAATCAGCCATGTCCCATACCAGGGAGAGTTGAGCTACAGAACCAAAAGCTACCATGCCGATGACCGCCAGACGGTATATGGTCAACCATGTTTTACTAGAGCGGATAAATTCGATATTGGTCTCTCCATAATAATAGTTCCCGATCAGGCTGCTGAAGGCAAAGAGCAGAATAGCAATAGCCACAAAACCAGTGGCCCAGTCCCCGACGTGCGTGCTTAAAGCCGCCTGGGTCAAAGCAATACCATTTATTTCCTGATCTAAGTATATGCCGGACATCAGAATGATAAATGCCGTAGCACTGCAGATGATCAACGTATCCGTGAAAACACTGAGCGATTGAATCAGTCCCTGCTTGACAGGGTGGCTAACTGCTGCCGCCGCTGCAGCGTTAGGCGCACTCCCCATACCAGCCTCATTGGAGAACAGGCCGCGCTTGATCCCGTTCATGAGGGCAGCACCCAATCCGCCGCCGACGACTTCCTGCAAGCCAAAAGCGTTGCCGATAATCAACATCAGCACTTCCGGAATCATGGTAACATTCTTTATGACCACAAACAGGGCAACGGCCACGTAAAAGATTGCCATCACAGGCACAATCACAGCAGAAACTCGGGCGATGCGCTTAACACCGCCAAAGATGATAAGGCCCACTACGACAGCAAGGATAAGACCCATTAAGCCCCGGTCAATCCCCCATGCTTCCTCCAGGGCATGGGCAATGGTGTTGGATTGAACAGAGTTGAACACCAAACCAAAGGTGATGGTAATCAATACAGCAAAGAGAATGCCCATCCAGCGTTGATTTAACCCTTTTTCCATATAATAAGCCGGACCGCCCCTGAAACCGTTTCCATCCTTTACCTTATAAATTTGGGCCAGCGTGCTTTCCACAAAGCTAGAAGCTGCCCCGATCAAAGCAATCAGCCACATCCAAAAGACAGCTCCTGGTCCACCTAGCGAAATGGCTAAAGCCACACCTGCCATATTCCCGGTTCCCACTCTTGAGGCCGTACTGATACAAAATGCCTGGAAAGAAGAAACGGCCTTTTTCTGAGTAGGATCAGGTGTGACCCCTTCCTTTAGAAGGCGAAACATCTCCCCAAACAGTGTAAATTGGACGAATCTGGTCTTGAAGGTAAAATAGGCACCCAAACCAATTAGCATGACAATCAGAATTTTTGACCAAAGGAGATTATTTCCCCAATTGATGATAGATTCTAAGATGCTCATCTCATTCCTCCTTGATTGCTTCATCTCCCCGATGATTATACTGTAGACGTAAACATCTGTCTATCAGTTAATCATATCTTTTGTTGGAGGTTAACAAGAAAATACTAGCAATATATAAATAAAAGAGAAAAACCCTCTCTTTAGTTACAAGAGAAGGTACATTAATCGTTATTTACCAACGGTAACTTAATTGTATACCAAAGGGAGGAACTTCTTTTACTCCCTGTCTCTTAGCCACTCAACTTGTTGATGAATCACACTGACAAGAGGATGATCTGTTTCTAATTGCGAGTATTGTAAGAGAGCCCCCTCAATTCCAGCTTTTTTTATCGTTTCTTGAAGCTCAATGGCTTCAGGGTCCCCTTGATAATCAAACAGCAATAGGGCAGCAATACCTTTTGTCAAACCAACCGGTACCTCCCCGAATAATGAATAATATTGTTTGGCCGGATTAATTAAACGGTCATGAGCTCCGAGCTTACGAATGGGGGACCGTGCGACTCTTACAATTTCATCTGAAATAGAGGGATTGGTAAACCGCTGAATGATTTTCTCTATATATGCCTTGTGTTCATTTTCATCCCAGCCATACTTTTTTACCAACACAGCTCCTGACTCACTTAGGGCCTTTTGAACATCGGAACGAATTTCTTCATCATCCATGGCCTCTTTGATCGTTTTTAGCTGCTTGTCATATCCTAAATAAGCAGCTATCGCATGCCCAGTATTGACTGTAAGCAGTTTTCTTTCAACATAAGGCATTAAATCATGAACCAACTGAATGCCTTTTACTTGTGGCATATCCCCAACCACATTCTTTTGTTCCACAATCCATTCAAAAAATGGCTCTACTACTACAGTAAGCGGATCACGATGTTTTTGGTTCGGAACGATACGATCTACAGCACAATTTAGAAAACCATAATTTCTTTCAAATAAACTTGTTTCTTCTTCCGAAATCTTTTCGAATACTTTTTCCTTCAGAAAAGTACTTCCACCTATCATATTTTCACAGGCAATGATATTTAACGGTTTTGGATTGGCCGATAATCTCTGGCGAAGTCCCTCCGCCAGAATCGTAGAGATGGCTGGTAAAATATTTGGCCCCACCGCCGTTGTCACTAAATCTGCTTTTGTTAAATAATGAATCACTTTGTCACATTCTTTTTGACTATTAACAGCTGAAACATTGCGAATGACTTGCTCTGTTCCAGATTTATCAGCAATGAGCACCCGATACTCCTTTTTCTCATTTAAGAAACGAACGACATCCTCATTGACATCGACAAAAACGATCTCAAAACCCGATTGGGAAAGCAAACTGCCAATAAAACCCCTGCCAATATTTCCTGCACCAAAATGGACGGCTAACATATTAATTCACCTCGTTTAATAAATGAAGTATATCTTCTTCCCTTGCTGCTTCTATGATTTTTTGAATATTCTCCTCCTCTGAACAAACAATGGCGATCTTTGAAAGAATGGCCAAATGTTCGTCGTTTTTTCCGGCAATGCCAATAAGTATTTTGGCCGTATGTCCATCTCCATAATCAACCCCGTCAGGGATTTGTACAACAGAAATGCCTGCATGTTTCACCAGGTTTCTGGCATCCTCAGTACCATGAGGAATGGCAACAAAGTTCCCCATATACGTTGATGCGAGTGCTTCCCGTTCGAACATTTTATCCACATAAGCAGGTTCAACATAACCTTGATTAACTAAAATATTTCCCGCTAAGCGAATCGCTTCCGTTTTATCTGTAACTGATGAACGCAAAACAATATTCTCTTTCTTCAATACTGGCATTGGCAATTTAATTCACTCCTTATGATCCGCAATATGTTCGTAAAAAAATTTCTCCAGATGGTAGCTTATAAAAGAATAAATCTTTTCATAGTTTCCTGATGCAAATACAGCCATACTTTCCTCATCTTTTATAATTAAAGCGCTTATGTGGCTTAAAACGGAAAGCATCTCTTGGGCAGCAGGCTCTGGTGCTAACAGCAGCAAGAGTTTGTTCACCTTCATCTGCTTTTGATCCATACCATTTACCGTTTGCCATTTCGTTAATGTATAGATTGTAAACGAGGGTTGAATAACAGCCGGGCTCCGGGTATGGTACATAGCAAAGGGAGTTCCCGGTATGCCTAATCCCCCTACTTGTTCCCTGTTTAACAATTGCGTAAAAACCCGTTCTTTATCGCTAATAACCCCTTTTTGGTACAGTCGATGACACGCCTCAAACAACGCATCCCTAACGGATTCTCCATCTAATTCCAGTAAGGTAAAACCATTTAAGATATTTACAATGGTTTCGCTCATTTTTTGAACGGAGCGGAGCTTTTCGGCCACATTTGTGGCACCTTCAGTGAATGGATGCTCTTGTTCTCTTCGTCCTTGCACTTCTCTA
This sequence comes from Caldalkalibacillus thermarum, assembly GCF_014644735.1. Classification (NCBI taxonomy): domain Bacteria; kingdom Bacillati; phylum Bacillota; class Bacilli; order Caryophanales; family Bacillaceae; genus Caldalkalibacillus; species Caldalkalibacillus thermarum. The sequence continues at coordinate 19,311 of NZ_BMKZ01000030.1, forward strand.
TTCTCCAGGAACTTTTTAATAGATGTAAGTTCTCTTTCTTGAAGGATCGGGCTGACCACAAAATAAGTTCCTGTAAAGTTGTGCAGCGGCACTGTTGAGACAATAAGGTCATATTGATCTGTATCCACTGCTTTCAATTCCAAGACAGATGTGTGTTTGATGTGTACGATCTCAGGAATTTCTTTTGTCAATCTCGTTGCTAATATTTTTGCCGTACCTAAACCGCTTGAACATATAACTAAAGCGCGAATCCCTTTCCTTTTTCTTAATAGAGCGGAGGCGAAGTGAAGCACTAAATAACCAATTTCTTCCCTTGGAACAGCCAAATTGCGAAATACCTTTTTGACTCCTGTTTCTAACGTAGAAAAAAGGTCAGGATAGTCTTGAACAATTTTGGATAAAAGTGGATTGGCTATCCCCATGTTATGTTGCATACGATAAATCGCCGGCTTTAAATGAACGACTAAATCCTGAAGTAAAAGCTTATCGTTCGTTAAATCTACGTTCAGTTCATTGCTAACAAAGCGAATCAATTCTTGTGCTTTTATTCCTATTTCAAAACTGGCTTCCTCTAACAAATATCCTTGACGATCTTGAAATTTTGCCCCCATTAAATGCATTGTAATATAGCCAATTTCTTCAGGGGGTATCGTTATATGGAATACATTTTCTAGCGACCGGGCAATTTTTTCGGCAGTTTTGTATTCCTTGGCATCGCGAATTGTTTCTAAATATTGTTGATCAAAATTGATTGATTCTCCTTGGATAATCCGCTCAACAGCCAAGGCCAGATGGACCACTAAGGCGATATAGGAACTATCTGCAATAGGAAAAGGAAGTTCCTCTATGATCTCTCCAATTTGCTTTTCAATGATTAAGAAGTTGTTCTGATCAACGAGGCCGAGGAGCTTCTCCGTAACGGTGTTGAGAGTTTCCGCTGATCTTTTTTGAATAGATTCTTTCATTAAGGATAGAAATTCATATTCACCAAAGTGATTCAATAATAACTCGCTCATCATCCTCCGTTTCGCCGATTCAGATCCCGCAATTTCGACCCCGTATCCCCTTTTTCGAATCAGCGAAAGCCCGTATTTCTCAATGTCTTCCCTTATTTTGTCTAAATCGTGGCTGATGGTTGCTACGGTGACGTTTAAATCATTGGCCAGAGATAAAAGCTTGACAGGCTCTATCGCCTCCAATAAAGTAATCAAGACGATTTTTTGACGCTCTTCCGGTGTGTATTCCGTATGAGACAAATGAAAAAGATGCAGTTGCAGTTCTTTTTTGTTATGCTCGTCCCCAGCTACTTGGATGCCCACTCCTGATTTTTTGATGAGCTGCAAATGATAATCCTTTAATATGCGTTCTACACCTTTTAAGTCTCGGTGAACCGTACGATTGCTGACTTGAAGCTGTTTGGCAAGATCCCTGACCGGAAGACCTTGATCATGAGACAATAATATATCGAGTATTTTTCTCTCCCTTGCCGATATATACATCACGCTTCACCCGTCCCCTTTGAGCAACCATGCGGACACGATTTTTGGATTTGAATTGAGTTCTCAGGAGGGTGGTTAGCCCTCCTACTTAATTCTTTTCCTTTATAGTCTCAATCAATTCATCATATTTTGGACTATTTAAGAAGTTTTCGACCGCGACATGATAAGCGTTTGGCAGTTTCTCCTTCGCACGCTCCGTTAGATTTTGGTGAGTAATGACAATATCTGCGTCTTCCGGAAGCTGGTTAATGGCTGTATTTGTTACTTCAATATCCAATCCCGCTTTCTGTACTTTATTTCGTAAAATCGAAGCTCCCATGGCGCTTGAACCCATTCCTGCATCACAGGCAAACACAATTTTGTTAACTTGGGATGGCATCGTTGTTTCTTTTTGTAACACAGCAGCCATATCACTCTTTTTCCCTTTTAATTGTTGCATTTTTTCTGTCGCCTTGCTCAGATCTTCTTCTTTATTTTTTGCAGCTTTCAGGAAAAGAGAGGCGATGAGGAAAGAAACAGCTGCTGCCACAAATACTCCTGCCAGTACACCAAAGTGGTTGCCTTTTGGAGTCATCGCTAACAAGGCAAAAATACTGCCAGGGGACGGAACGGCCACTAATCCGGCATTGAAAAGTGTAAACGTTAAAACCCCGCTTACTCCCCCTGCGATTGCTGCTAAAATTAATACCGGTCTCATTAAGATGTACGGAAAGTATATTTCGTGAATACCGCCTAGAAAATGAATAACCACGGCACCTGGCGCTGACTGTTTTGCTACTCCTTGTCCAAACAGCCAAAAAGCGAGTAAAATACCAAGACCCGGCCCCGGATTTGTTTCCAGCAGGAACAAAATCGATTGGCCTGTTGCAGCAGCTTGCTCTATTCCAATCGGGCTCAAAATCCCATGGTTTATGGCGTTATTTAAAAACAGGACTTTTGCAGGCTCAATAATGATATTGGCAAACGGTAATAATTTGAAATCGATAATAGCCTCAACCCCAGCGGCTAATGTTTTGTTTAGAGCTAAAACAACTGGTCCGATTCCTTTAAAGGCAACTAAGGTTAAAATCCCACCAATAATTCCCGCTGAAAAGTTGTTGACTAACATTTCAAATCCTTGTCTGACTTTCCCCTCGATGAGTTGATCAAATTTCTTGATCATATAACCGCCAAGGGGTCCCATCATCATTGCCCCAAGAAACATCGGAATGTCAGAACCGACAATGACCCCCATTGTAGCCGTCGCACCGACGACGCCGCCGCGGACATCGTAAATCATCTTGCCGCCTGTATAACCGATTAATAATGGTAATAAATACGTAATCATAGGGCCGACAAGCTGGGCAAATGCTTCATTGGGTATCCATCCTGTCGGGATAAACAAAGCAGTAATAAAACCCCAAGCAATAAACGCACCAATATTAGGCATAATCATGCCGCTTAAGTAACTGCCAAATCGTTGAATTCTCACACGAAACTCTGATTGATTGACCTTTTCACCAACCATTTTTTGAATCCCCCCTTTTTTTCTTCCTATTTTTATATTAAAGCGCTTGCAAAGGAGGGTTCAACGTAAAGTAAATATCATTTTGTCCCAACCATTATTGTCATTTTTTAAAAAGATTTAGGTACATAGGTAAAGGCAAAGAATATTGGCAGCAGAAATCACTGCTGTACTTATCAGTCGTTGATAGTTGTCCAAATATTTATACATGGAAATTCCTGTTAATTTAATATTTGAAATATGAAAATCATAGTTTTCCTAATATTTGAAGCATGAATGACTGCCTCTCTTTAATGTACAAAAATTTACGAATAGTACTTGAACAGATATTTTTTCATCTTTTTAATCGTTTGCTATTTAATGATATGTGCTATTATTACCAGTTAACAGGACAATCGGTTGGGCCGATATTTTTAAGAGCCTGCCGAACGATCAAAAAAGGCCACCCACGGAAATTTTCGTGAGTGGTCTTTCCAAAAGCAACGCTGCTTCAGGCGGGCAGTGCATTTCGTTATATACATTCAATTATTCCCCTTTAAGAATATCCATGACTTTTCGCACCGAATTAGCTGACCGACTGAGAGCCTTTTTCTCTTCATCCGTTAAATGCAATTCAATGATCTTTTCTACTCCGTTTCCACCAAGTATGGTAGGTACACCTAAATATAAGTCATGAAATCCATATTCACCTTCTAAATAAGCCACTGCAGGAAGAATCTTCTTTTTGTCTCTGATGATGGCTTCTGCCATCTGAACCAGAGACGCAGCCGGGGCAAAATAGGCACTGCCATTACCTAACAGATTCACTATTTCTCCCCCGCCCTTTCTGGTCCGCTCCACAATGGCAGCCAAACGATCGGCGGGAATCAACGTTTCTAAGGGGATACCACCCGCATACGAATACCGCACCAGCGGGACCATATCGTCTCCATGTCCGCCCAGCACAAATCCAGATACATCCTCAACTGAAATACCCAGCTCCTGGGCAACGAATGTATTAAAGCGGGCAGTGTCCAGCACCCCGGACTGGCCAATGACACGGTTTTTGGGAAAACGCGTCGTTTGGAAACAAACATAGGTCATCACATCCACAGGATTGCTCAAAACCAGGATCATACTTTGTGGGGCATACTTCACTATATTTTCGGATACTTTCCTCATAATTTTGGCGTTGGTATGGACCAAATCGTCGCGGCTCATACCAGGCTTGCGGGCAACCCCTGCCGTAACTACAATGAGGTTGGCATCTTTGATCAGCTCATAATTTGAAGTACCGGTAATATGAGCATTGAACAGTTGTACTGGGCCCGCTTCCAGCATATCCAGAGCTTTGCCCTTGGTCCGTTTCTCTGCCTCGGGGATATCCACTAAGACGATATCCCCCAGCTCTTTTTGTGCGAGCATCAGTGCGGTTATTGTCCCCGTATTTCCCGCTCCAATCACCGCTATTTTATGTCGTTGAAACGTCACGTTCCCTCACCTTCTATCCTTTTGTTCCTGGCTTAAGTTTTATCGTTCTCTGAATCAGTGGATTCGTTCTCCTGATCCTCCTTTTTCTTTCGATTCTTTGTTCTGTTCCCATCCTTTAACTCTCTTGCTTTGGCCTGATCTTTCACTTTTGGGGATGTTAGAGTTGTATTTTGCTGAGCCGGCCCTTGAAACGACCTTTTGTCCGTTGCCAACATCGTGCCTACTGTTACATCGGGGTGAGCGATCACATGACAGGCGATCAACTCTCCAACCTGCTCAGCTGCTTTTTTACCCGCTTCAACAGCAGCCTGTACGGCTCCAACGTCTCCTTCCACAAGGACAGCCACCAGCGCCCCGTCCACTTTTTCTTGATTAACCAAACTCACATCTGCTGCTTTAATCATGGCATCTGCCGCTTCAATTGAACCAATCAATCCCCTTGTTTCGATCATGCCCAACGCTTTGGCCAACCGCCTCACCTTCCTTCTATATCAATGGAGTCAACAATGCCAATTACCACTGCATCAATGGGAAGATCTTTGTCTGCAATGACAAAGCGGGATGAGCTGCCCTCTGTAATCATCACCCGGTCTCCCACCCCGGCACCGATTCGGTCAGCGGCAATGAGGGGGGTGTCTACAGGATTGCCGCAGGGATCTTCCAGCTGAACAAATAGGAATTTAAGACCTTTTAAACCCTCTTCTTTACGCGTTGCCCATACATTCCCAATCACCGTGCCAATTTTCATCTTTGACCCACCTCATCCTTGCTGACTAAAAGTTTGATCCCCCGTTCTCTGGCTGTGTCCCGGGCAAGCGGGGTGATGATGACCGAAGGCGACACAACAATGGTTTTGGCTTCAGTCTCCTGCAGCGCACGCTGTGTCAACAGCTGTCCTGTAAAGTGCCATATGGCTTGATTACCTTGCCGATCTCCCGGTTTCAATTTGGCCAGATCGGCTAGTGTGCCAAAGGTAACGCCAAAGTCCAGTAATGTCCTTACTTGCTGCAAAAGATAGTCTCTATAGCGTTTAGCACCTGTGCTAAGTGAATCTCGTTCATCATGGGCAGCAAACATCCATTCCAGACTGGGAGCCACTTGGATAAATACAGGGATATCTGACTGCAACGCTTGGGCCAAAACAGCTGCCCCAACCGTGTCTGTCAAACCCAAAGCACCCCGGACGATGAAGTCCTGATCCATGTGGAAAAAATAAACCATATGAACAGATGTTAAGGTGTCATCCAGTGCAGCATCTGCCGTGTGGAGCTCAACCTGCCATTTGTGTTGTAAGGCAGCTTTCGCCAGATCAAGATCTTCGGGGTTGGCATCAGTGTTATAAACCATCAGCAATCGAGGTGGAGAACACACACGGCGCACCACTTCTCTGGCAATTTCCTCTATCAGCTGACGATGTTTGATAAGCTGACGTTGATGGTCTTTCATGAATGAATAACTCCCGGTGTATGACTGGGAATCAGGATGCCTTCTCCCCGTGTTGAAATCAGAGCTGCATTGCCTTCATCCGTATCAATGTGCATCTCAAGTTTGTAACGGTCAGATACACGGATCAACACGTTTTCAAACGTAATAGGGCGCTCACTTTTCACTTTGACTTTGACGCATTGCCCGTGCTCAACATTGAAAGCAGCGGCGTCTTCTGGTGTCATATGAATATGGTTTTGGGCAATTATCAGTCCTTGAGAGAGATGGACACTCCCTTTTGGACCAATAACGGTGACCGGAGACGAACCCTTAATGTCTCCGGAAACACGCAGGGGGGGATTTAGGCCCAGTTTAAACGCATCAGTCCCGCTGATTTCCACCTGGCTCTCCCCCCGTGCCGGGCCCAAAATACGCACCCGCTCCAGACAACCTTTCGGTCCCGCAATGATCACCGTCTCCTCTGCTGCAAATTGACCTGGCTGGGATAAATCAGCCTTATGCGTCAGCTGATAGCCCGCACCAAACAGGGCTTCCACATGCGCCTGTGACAGATGCACATGCCGGGCTGAGACAGCAATGGGAATAGTCAATCCGTTGCGGCCCCCGTGATGGTATTCCGACAGCACCTGCTCCACAAGAGATTGGACATTTGTCTGATCCATTGTTTCCCCTTCTTTCTTAACCCCCTATTATTCTGCCGAGACTTTAGGCAAGATGCTTTCCAACTCGTTATGCGGGCGGGGAATGACGTGTACAGACAATAATTCTCCAACACGCCGGGCCGCTTCAGCCCCGGCTTCGGTTGCGGCTTTAACCGCCCCTACATCACCGCGTACCATCACTGTCACCAACCCGCCTCCAACATGCACTTTGCCAATCAGATGAACATTAGCCGCCTTAACCATGGCATCGGCCGCCTCAATCGAGGCCACTAATCCTTTGGTTTCAATCATCCCTAAAGCTGTATATTCTCTGGACATATTTCATACCTCCTAAATGAGTTTTGTTATATTGATTGTTTGAAAAAGTTGATCATCCTAACTTAGCCAGCACTTCCTGCACCAGCTGAGTCACCATCTCCTTATCCACACGACCAACCTTCCCCTCTTCAACCAGCACCTTTTCTACCACTTGTTGAACTTCAACAGCTTTGTTATGCCATCCCTTCTCCCCCCTTCTCTCTGGTAATGAATCTGTTCCGGGCCGGGGAATATCAATATCGCGAATGCCATAAGCCATCCGTTTAAGATTTATTAAATGATGAACGGTAATATTATCTGAAGTGATATTGCCTCCAAATGTGCCACACCCCAGGGTGTACGATGGTTTCAGATGTGTGGTGGCCCCAACTGCCCCCAGTGCAGCTGGTGTATTAACCACAATCCGTGAAACCGGGATTTCTTCTGCAAACCGGCGGGCCACACCATCATCCCGGGTATGAATGGCTAACGTATGTCCCCGGCCTCCCAAGGCAAGTAGCTGCTTACACAGATCAACGGCTTCTTGCCAATCCCTGACCGAATAAAAGGCAAATAGCGGTGACAACTTTTCTATAGAAAAAGGGATATGTTTGCCAACTTCTGTTTCCTCTGCGATTAAAAGCCGAGTCTTTTCAGGCACGGTGATCCCTGCCATCTGAGCAATGACGGTGGCACTCTTGCCCACAATTTTGGGATTCAGTTTGCCGGGAGCCAGAGTCATCACGGCCTCCACTTTTTTCTTCTCTGCCTCATTCAGAAAATAAGCTCCGTTATTTTTGAACTGGTGAACCACCAGGTGCCGCACCTGCTGATCAACAATCACAGCCTGCTCCGAGGCACAAATGGTGCCGTTATCAAATGTTTTGCTGTCAACTATCCTTTTTACGGATTGACTAATATCAGCCGAACGCTCAATATAGACTGGTGCATTGCCAGGACCGACACCATAAGCCGGTTTACCTGAACTGTAGGCTGCTTTGACCAGTCCACTCCCCCCTGTGGCTAAAATGAGGTGGACATCGGGGTGTTTCATGAGTCCCTCTGTCGCTTCCATTGTCGGCTCTGTAATCCAGCCAATCAAACCATCCGGTGCTCCTGCCTCCCTGGCCGCCTGCATACAGACTCTGGCCGCTTCTACCGTACACTTGGCTGCAGCCGGATGAGGGCTGAACACAATGGCATTGCGGGCCTTTACCCCAATTAAACTTTTAAAGATGGCTGTTGAAGTGGGATTGGTTGTGGGAACGATACCGGCAATCACCCCAAATGGTGAAGCAACTTCGACGATTTGCTCCTCACGATTTTCGTTGACAATGCCCACTGTTTTAACATCCCTGATCGATTCATACACATCTCTGGCTGCCACCTGGTTTTTGATCACTTTATGTTCATAGACACCCAACCCTGTTTCTTCAACGGCCATGTGGGCCAACTTACTGGCCTGTTCAAAAGCAGCGTCGGCCATGGCTTTGACAATGCGGTCCACTTGCTGTTGTGAGAAACCAGCGAATATGTGCTGTGCTTCTTTCGCTTTAGCAACCGCCAAACGCATCTCTTGCACAGACCGCAAATCCTTATCCCATTCGATGATCGCTGTCATCTGCCGTCTGACCTCCTTTATCCAATATGTACAACCGTGAGTGATGAGTACCAAATAAACCCTTTAAAAGAGCGTTCTTAATACGCTACAGGCGCACGTGCGATTTCTGCCACGGTTGCTCTAAACGCATCGGCCGCCGCCCGGCAAGCCGATTGGGATCCGGTTAACAGCCCCCCGCCAAAGTTGGTTTCCGAAGGCGGACCAAAAAACGTCACCAGCTCGACATCGGCTGCTTTTAACGCTGCATCCAATCCATATATAGCTTCCAAAGGAGGCGCAATTAAGTAAGCCAACGGTTCCCCCTCAGCGATGCCTGCCAGTTTAGACAGATAACTTCCTGTTCTGGCAATTACATGGGCATATAAGGTGTGAGCACCTTCAGAATCAAGTGCTTCAAAATAGGCCTCATTTTCGATCGTATGTCTTGCCGCCTCAAGCCCACTGATCACTTCATCCGGTGTAGGAGCGGCCAAGATGCCGATAAATTCACCGGATAACGGTCCTGAGGCATGGGCTGCACCGGCGTAAAATGACCGGGCATACACAACCTCCACTTCAGCTCTTTTCGTTGCTTCATCTACCGCCGTATAACCTACATCATCTATGGTGGTTGTCATCAGCCCCAGGCTGCGCTGCTCAGGTTTTAAGTTCAGTTGTTTGATGAGGTGTTGGTCAACATTTGGAATCACCCGTACAGCAAGCACCTCGGCTTTCACTGGTCGAAGAGGCACTGCCTTCCCTCCTTTCTATTTCTCTTTCTTGACTAACGACACACCGCTCGCTTTATATTTAAGAATTTTTTGAACCACATTGCCGAGATAGGCACCAGCTTCCACCGGGGGTATGCCTCCGCGATGAATATTGGAAATCACCATGCGGTCTGCCTCTACCGTCCCCTTTCTCGGCCGGTAACACAGATAAGCACTGAGGGATTCGGCACTGACCAATCCTGGCCGCTCACCGATCAACAGAACAACAACTTCGGGCTGCAACAATTCTCCTACGTCATCCATAACAGCGACCCGTCCTCTTTCAATATAAAAGGGAGTCCCTGTCTTTAAACCTAGTTGCTGGAGAGATTGCAACAAGGAAAGGTATGTGTCCTCAAAGTTTTGCAAAATGGCCTCTGCACTAAGACCATCCGAAACAATCACTTGCACTTGAGGCTGAAACATGCATCTCTCCCTGATCGTTGCTTTGGCCTCCTCACTTAGCTTGCGGCCTAAATCCGGACGGCGGATATACTCATCTTTGTTTTTAACTAGCGTTTGGACCGTAAAAAGAGCGTGTTTTTCCAACAGATCAGGGATGACTTCCCCGTGCACGGCGTCGACGGCTGCAGCGTGATCCAGTCTGAACCGCAGCCAAGCCTCCGTTTTTGGCCTGGGACCGGCTCTGCCAATGCCTATTCTGGCCGGGGTGGATGACCTGATTGAGGACAAAGCTTCAGGATATAGGGGCTGATCAACCCCTGCCCTTGTTTCCGGTTCCTTTAAAAGCTCATCCTGGCCGGAGATGGATGAATTGAAGGAGAGTTGATCATCTTGCTTGTGAACCGCCCCATGTGTGATGACGCGGGGCTTTTCCGTTAAGTGATCCCATATTTTTACCATTTGACTGCTTTGTGTTGAAACTGTTGGCGATGTATCGCTATTCTTTTCTATTGCCTGCATTTCTTCCAACTTCTTCAGCACCAACCGGGTGATGGCTGTGACGGTCTCCCGGTCCATGAGCTCACCTCCTTTTGGCAAAGATTGTCGGATCTCCCGCTTTTGGAGTTAGTCGGCCATCCTCCATAATGCCCATTTTTTCCAGCCATGCTTCAAATTGTGGGGCCGGCCGGCGGTTCAACGTTTCTCTTAAGGCAGCAATGTCATGGTAACTGAGAGACTGATAGTTCAACATACAGTCATCCCCCATCGGCGTAGCAATGACGAAATTGACACCGGCTGCGGCAAGCAGAACACCCAAATTTTCGATATCGTTCTGATCGGCCTTAATATGGTTGGTGTAACACACATCCACTCCCATGGAAAGGCCGTGCATTTTACCCATAAAATGATCTTCCAGTCCCGCCCGAATCACCTGTTTGGCATCGTACAGATACTCCGGACCAATAAAGCCAACCACTGTATTGATAATAAACGGCTGATAGCGTCTGGCAAATCCATAATTGCGTGACTCCAGCGTCATCTGGTCCACGCCATGATGAGCTTCTGCCGATAACTCAGATCCTTGCCCTGTCTCAAAGTACAGGCGTTGCGGTCCTGTACTGGTGCCCATCCTCTGAATCATGTCCTGGGCCTCATCTAACAAGGCAGCGGAAATCCCAAAGGAGAGATTGGCTTTTTCTGTCCCGGCAATACTTTGGAAGATCATATCGGCCGGTGCTCCTTGCTCAATCGCTTTCATCTGCGTGGTGACATGGGCCAGCACACAGTTCTGGGCCGGAATCTCCCAGGCTGTCAAAAACTCATGCGTGGCATGCAGAATCCGTTTCACACTTTCCACAGAATCATCAACAGGATTGATACCGACAACAGCATCGCCGACACCATATGACAGCCCCTCCTGTAATGAGGCCAGTATGCCGTCAACACTGTCTGTCGGATGGTTCGGCTGCAGACGGGAAGCCAGCCGCCCTTTTTGTCCAATGGTAATATTACACTCACTGACCACTTCAATCTTATTTGCTGCATACACCAGATCCAGGTTAGACATCAGCTTGGTCACTGCGGCAATCATTTCGCTGGACAAGCCTTTGCTGATGCGCAGCAAGTCACTGCTCTGGTTCTGTTCGTCAAGAATATATTCTCTTAAATCAGCCACCGTCCAGCCTTTAATCTCCCGGTAAATGTTTTCATCAATGGACTCATCAATGATTCTGGACACTTCATCTTCCTCGGGTGGAATCAGCGGATGATTGCGAATCTCTTCCAAAGTCATCACACTTAACACCTGTTTGGCTGCGATCCGCTCTTGTACCGTTTCTGCGGCGATTCCCGCCAAGCGGTCCCCCGATTTCTCTTCATTCGCTTTGGCAAAAACATCTTTGATATCTTTAAATTGATAAATTTGACCCAGCAATAGTGTTTTTAACTTCATGTGGCACCCCCTCTTCTTCATACACTTATTAAGCTTGGAAAGCCAAGGTTTTCACAACAACCGGCACAACATCGGACCTTAACTTGCGGCCAATATCCACATAATCCCCGTGTTCCACCCTAATTTGATCAATACATACCACATCCCGTTTATTGTGGATCATTTTCATGGTTTGACCGACCACTTTGGCAAAATCTCCGTCCACAATGACGATCATGGGCTCATGCTGATTGGGCTGCAGTTGGTAAGCTTTCACAATCCATTGGGCCAGCTGTTGGACTTGGCTGTATGTTAAAACAGGCAGCTGGGTAAGATAGAGGGCGAAATTCTGCCCTTCCAGGTTAGAGTCATAAATCTGAATGGCCCTTTCTACCGCCTGCCTGATCTTGACCTCCCCTTCCTGCAGATTGTAGGCCAGATCCACATGAAAGACCGGGATATTTTTCAGGGGCAGACGGGAATCATCCACTTGTATCGTTGACCCGCTAATTTCTGTGGTCTCTATCCCAGCCCCCAGCACCGTAGCTCTCACCGTTTCCTGTGGCGGGATCCATTCCCACTGTTTGAGCGACTCGCTAGCCTTTATCTCCTTGGCTAAAGTGGCTCCCATATCCTGGTATGGGATGGGTGTTGCCCCCGGTCCATCTTCCTCTAAGCGATAGAGGCATTCACTCACGCCACCGGAAAACATAATTGCTTCAATGTCCACCTGCCAGTCGGGAGGGTGGCCCAATAAGAGAATCCGGTCCTTGTCCTCAACTCTCCCCTGCAAGATACTAACTAGAGTAGAGACCATCTCCCTGGCTACCCGCCGTATAGCTGCCTTGCTGAACGTTTGACCGACAGCTAATGTCCACTTGTTGCGATCAATCATCTCTTGCACAGGGGCGGAAATGTGCGTAATCTTATCACTCTCAAATTCAATTAAGCGTCCCCCAATATGCAATGTGCACGTGCCCTGGAATTGCTTGCCCCTATAGACGGCGATATTGGCCGTTCCTCCCCCTATATCGATATTGGCGACCACTTTTCCTGTTGATTGCGCATACTGGTAGGCACCAGACCCTTTGGCCGCGAGGATCCCTTCCAAATCGGGGCCCGCGGTGGCCACCACAAATTGGCCAGCTTTTTCAGACAGGAGGTGAAGCATTTCTTGGGCGTTATGTTTCGTCGCTGTTTCACCAGTGATAATCACAGCACCAGTCTTGATCTCTTCAGGTTTGATGCCGGCCCGGCCATATTCTTGCTGCAGAATATCGAGCACCGCCTCCATATCAATGATCGTTTTTGACCGTAACGGTGTCCGATAAATGGGACTTTTATAGAGAATGGATTTATCGACAATTTCAATCCTGGGAACATGGCTGGTGCCAGCTGTGTTGGTCAGTTTCAAACGGCTGATAACGATTTTGGTTGTGCTCGTGCCAATATCGATCCCTGCGCTGAGCAGTACTTCCTCATCCGTAAAGCGTTCTTCCATCACGCTTCACTCTCCTTTAGAACAAAAAACGCCTTAAACAACCAGGTCACCTGGTTATTCAAGGCGTCGTTGCCAAAGTAATATGAATTTTTGTTGAGTTCATTTTAATACTTTTATTCCGCCTTGTAAAGCTGGTCGTGGAAGTACAGCCCCTCGTATTCACTTGTCTGCACATAGGCCTTCATGTCGGCGTAAGTCTCACAGCGAATCAGATCACGCAACTGGTCAATGCCCACATTGGTCTTGACTGAAGTTAAGATGATCGGGCCGCGGATTAAGGCCTGTTTAAGCTGGTTGACCGCACGTTCAATGTTGGCATTTGGCGCATCAATTTTGGTCACAACGCCTATGGCCAGTTTGGAAATGCCTGAAGAAAAACCCGGGGGAAAGATGGTCTTCGGATTGGTTGCATCTTGTAAAAACAGCACATGAGTGACTTCCAGCATGGTAACCATAATCGTTTTGTAAAACATGGGATTCTCAGTATACTCACCGGGTGTATCCACAATCCAGTCCTGATAATGCAACGCTTGGGTCTTGACCGCATCCTCCTGGCGTTCTAGCAAGGCATTGGTCAGCGTTGACTTACCTGATCCGACTGCGCCAATCATCATGGCCCGCTTGCGTGGCATGTCATCCCCTCCAAGCACTTATGATTTGGTGATTGGGGCGGGTGTATAACCTAACTGCTGGCCTAAAAATTCATTAATCTGCTGCAAAGCGGTCTCTACTTCGGCCACGCTGCCCACCAAGACCAAACTACCTGTGAACCGGTCCAGAAAGCCGACCGAAACATTGGCTTTTTTGGTGGCCAAATCTCCGGCGATGATCACCGTTTCACTTGGCGTCAAGGTCAAAATACCAATGGCCCCCTCTTCAGCCAACCCCAATTTTGCAAACATATCCGGATCGGGATTGGCAATCAAATGGCTTAAAGTCACCTGTTTTCCGGGAACAAATTCTTGTATAAACCTTTTCTTTTCTTCTGCCATCAGTGTCCTCCCTGGTGTCTCAAGTATCCCATCTCTTCCTCATGTGATGGACTTTTCACCATATTTGCTCAGGATATGCTTAGCCAGACGTACCATCGAAATCCGCTTTTTCATGCTGGTTTGCCTTAATAAGGCATAAGCCTTGCTCTCAGAGATCTGTTTGTGTTCCATGAGCAGCCCCTTTGCCCTTTCAATCAGCTTGCGGTTCTCCAGCTGCTGCTTTGTTTCATCAACCTCTTGGGCAACCTTTCTCATCCGGTTCACTTGGGCCAGAGCAATTTCAACAGCAGGAATCAGCGTCTTCTCTGAAATGGGCTTTATCAGATAACCCAAAACATGACTTTGTTTGGCTTTTTCAACAAATTCCCTTTGGCTATAAGCCGTTAAGATCAGAATAGGCAAGTTGATGGAACGGGTAATGATTTGGCTCGCTTTTAATCCATTTAAGCGAGGCATTTTAATATCCATAATGACCAAATCAGGCTTTAAGCGGTGAGCCAGTTCAATCCCCTGTTCACCATCACTCGCCTCTCCTACAACTTCAAATCCCGCCTCTTCCAGTATCTCTTTTAAGTCCATGCGTACAATCGCCTGGTCTTCCACGATTAAAATTCTCGTTGCCATCTAACCTTCATCCCCTTTTAACGGGACTTGGACAACCGCAGTTGTCCCTTCGGTGGTTTTCTTGATGTGATACTGACCGCAGAGATCATAATGGACAAGCATGTGGACAATTTCCATCCCTAATGATTCAGGTTGCCCCTCCTCATAACCGATCCCATTATCTTGGACGGTCACCGTCAAAACATCATGCTCTTCTTTTTTCACATGGACGCCAATCTCCCCTCTAACCTGATGAGGAAAAGCATGCTTAATACTGTTTTGAATTAATTCATGAACAATCAGCGCCAAAGAAATGGCCCGGTTGGACTGGAGAACAACTGTGTCTCCATTAATAGATATGGAAAGATGGCTTTCCTCATGATTTCGGTTCTGAACCAAGGTGCGGCCTATCGTTTCAAGCAATGTCAGACATTCCGCTTCATCGGAGGTGGTGTCTGACAACACTTCATGAACGGTGGCGATACTGAGAATGCGGTCAATCATCTCTTGAAAATAAGGTAAACTGTCCTTTGGTACGCCTCTTTTCATTTGAAGACGGATGAGACTTGCCACTGTTTGCAGACTGTTTTTCACCCGGTGGTGAATCTCTTTGATGACAGCCGATTTCACAATGAGTTGTCTTTCTTTTTCCCTCAATTCAGTGATATCCCGGATCAAAATTAAACGGCCGGTTAATTGCTTAGCATGATCCCTTGTTTTAATGCATTTAACCTCAAACACTTTATTCTTGTACTTCATTTCTTCAAACAGCACTTCATCCTTGTGGTTCATTAAAACATCCAGCCAGGGAAAGAGCAGATGGAAATCGCTGCCCACAATGTCTCCCCTGTCGGCCATCTCTTCGGCCATGTGCAGTCCGAGTGAGTTGACATAGACCACTCGACCTTCAACATCGATCAGAAACAAAGCTTCCTGAATCATGTTGGTCAGCAGGGAATTGGGTCCTGTCAGACTTATCAGGGTTTGGCTTAATTGAGTTGTTGTTTTTGAAAGGGCTTTTAATCGCTTCTCATTTGTCGCCTGTTCACTAATGTCTTGTTCCATGATCAGGGATCCGATTGTTCGGCCGTGTTTATTTTTAATCGGTACAACACTCTGCTTGACCAGCTTCCCCTCTTGGGAAATCGCTCGTTTGCGAAAAACCGGTTTTCCCCGCTGATGGGTCAGGACAACAGCAGGTTCATAGGACTTGTAAGCAATCTTCCCCACCACGGACTGAGTATACAATGAGGGTGCAGTCGTTGGGGCAGCTTCAGCAACGACTATGGCATGTTGCTGATCTTTGAGCGGACAATCGATAAATATATTGGCCTGGGCCAAATCAGCCATTTGTTGCAAGTTCTTGGCCTGTTCACAAATCAAGTCAATATCTTCTTCCGACAAACTTGTATATTTGTTACAAATCTTCTTAATAAAAGTACTATTGCAATAGGTTGATTCAGCGGTCAATTCGTCCATAGCTCATGTCCCCTTTTCGAAACAAAAAAGGCGCACAACTCCCATCGTTGCTGGCGCCGTTGCCAAGAATGCATATTGACTTAGTACTTTTATATCACTTCGACGCCACGGTTGTCAATATTCATATTATTTTATCTTTTTTACTAACAATTCACTGATTTCAGTATCTGCATGAGGAATGACGTTATAAGCAATCAGAGATCCGACTCTCTCGGCTACTTCTCTCCCCGCATCTACCGCCGCCTGTACAGCGCTAACATCTCCTTCTATAAAAGTGGTGATAAGAGCTGGGTCCATTTTATTTTGATTGACAAGGCGGACATCAGCAGTTTTGAGCATAGCATCGGCTGCTTCAATAGAAGTAGCTATCCCTCTTGTTTCGATCATCCCTATTGCTTTACTCAACTTCCTCACCTCTACATAGAAGCCGTAATTTTATTCCAATGTCTAATTTCCTGATCAGTAAGAGGACGGACGTCTGTTTCCTTGTTGACGGAACCCTTTCTGCTCTCTATTGCTGACATCGAGCAAGTAATCTCATTCCAATGCCTAATTTCCTCTGCAGTAAGAGGACGGATAGCTGCTGTCTCCTCTAATTTGGAAATCACTAGTTTCGTAATCTCCCTTACCAAAGCCCGATCCATTATGCAACCCCCTTCTACTTCACATAGATTCACTTTGACTTGTCATGCCATCACTTGTTTGTTTATCATCCATTTGGCTAAATTGTTCTTCCGGGGCATTCGGATTAATATGGTGTCTTGCCCAAGCGAAGTAATAAACAGTCGCAGCGGCAAAAGTTGCAACACACACAAAGAAGAAGGTTAGATTAGCAAAGAAGCTGGCAAATATGGCAATGACCGCTAATGCTAACGATACGATTGGTACGAAAGGGTATAGTGGTGTTTTATACGGACGTACAAGATTCGGTTCTTTTTTCCTTAAAATAAGAACAGATAGATTCATCGAAATATAAGACACCAATGCACCGAATGTCGAGATAAGAATTAAATCATCTGGGTTAAACAATATAACTAGTATAAGCCCGATCAGGCCGGGAAGGATGAGCGCCATATAGGGTGTTCTCCTTGTTCTATGCAACTTGGAAAGAAAATCCGGAAGATACCCTGCTCTAGAAAGCGCGAAAATCTGGCGTGAATAAGCTAATATGACCCCTGAAAAACTGGCAATTAATCCAACTAAACCAATGGAGGCGAGAATTTGTGCTAACCAGTAACTGTTGCCGAAGGTTGCTCCTACTGCAAATGGCAGAGGGTCCTCAGCCGTGCTCATTTGTTCAATGCCGCCTAATCCAATGGCTGTTGTCGTCGTCAAAACGGACAATATGATTAATGTGATAATCCCCGATATAATGCCTTTAGGCATATCTTTTTTCGGATCGCGCGTTTCTTCCGATAACAACGGCAGCATTTCAATAGCCAGAAACAGCCACATCGCATACGGTAATGCAGCCCATATTCCCTGAACTCCTCCAGGGATTAATGAACTCTCGCCAGAACCGAATAAATTTTCCACTTTGATCTGCGGCAGACCAACAAAATACATGAGGACTAGTAATGCTAAAGCGACAAAAACAAGTATAGTTTCCAGCCTGGCGTATTCTTTAATCCCGATAATGTGAACAACGATGAAGAAAACAAACAAAACAGCTGCAGCTACAACAGAGTTGATTACTGGAAACAAGAAGTTAATGTATGCACCGATGCCAATCGCAATAATAGGAGCTGCAATGAAATATTCCAAAATAACCCCTATGCCGGTTAAAAAGCCAACAAATGGTCCCATTGCACGCCTTGCAAATGAATAAGGTCCGCCTGCATGAGGCAAGGCTGTCGATAACTCTGAAATACCGAGACACATGAACGCATACATGATAGCCATAAAAGCAATGGCGATCAGCATACCAACATAGCCCGATTCAGCTAAACCAAAGTTCCAACCAAAGTAGTTGCCCGAAATAACAATTCCGACTCCAATCACCCACAAATGAAATGGTCTTAATGTCTTCTTCAATTCAAGATTTTTGGTTGCTTCCATATCTGATCTCCTTCTTTCATAAATTGTTAACTGTCATTTGGCGCGAATATTGAGTAAATGAAAAATTAAGAAAATATCTCGTTAGTTACCTAAATTTTGCTAAATAATCTTTTGCCAATGCATCAGTCGCTTCGGTATATCCACTTCCCATTTCTCTTGCTGTTTCGTTATCACGGCTGCCGATCCAAGAAATCAGCATTAACCTTCTCAACATAATAAAGGTTGGAATTTCTTGTTCCTCCTCTTCAGAAAGAGGCCGCACTTTGCGATATCCTTTCACCCACGCTTTCACCAATTCAGGAACATAAGGTTTATGCTCGATGAAGCTGAGCGCGGCTCCTAGATCGAAAAGGTACCAGCCGAATCCGCAATCATCAAAATCAATTACCTTAATTTTATTATCCTCAACAAGTAAATTGGCCAGCCGCAAATCGGCATGAATGAGTCCAAACCGGTCCGGGCCTTTTCCGAATTTTTCTAGGCGACGTTTAATCACCTCGGATACTTCTTGGAATAGTTTTTTTCTTTCCGGAGTGATGGCAACCCCATCCTGCCATCTTCCCCACTTCGGATTTTCTCCAAGAATGGTCTCATAATCCCACGGTTCGCGATCCAATGTCTGAGCCTCTTGCCAATTTTGGCTGTGATTGTGTAAATGAGCAGTAATCTCCCCAAGTATTTCAAACTGATGAATGAGTTCCTGTTCATTATTTTCATCTGGAGCCTGGCCTTCCAGAAAGGTAAACATCGTGCAATGATACTCACGAGGATCATTTTCAAGTTTCACGCTTTGAACATATTCCCCGTTCGTTCCTGAAACGGGTACAGGCACTTCGATCGGTGATTGTTGATCAATTGCTCTCATCCAGGCAAGTTCACTTTCGATTTGAGACTTTTTATGATAGTCGGGGCGGCACACCCGTAAGATGTTTTTTTGGCCGGTTATCCGGCTCTCGACGAGATATGTGGCATTCTCGGAATAATCTAACAGCTTCACGGTCGGTTGATCGTCAGTAAAGAATAAAAGAATGGCACAGTTGGCAACTTTATTAAATTTTTGTACAGATTTTCCCCAGCTTTCTGTACTTGGAATGCTCATTCCATTAACTCCTCTCCGCCATAAAAGTATACTTAATAGCTTGCGCCGCTTCTTTTATACTCTGTTCGCACCTTGTCAGTAAATCGTCACAGTATGCCTGGTCGCAGAGCAATCCTGGTTTAAATTGCAGCACCCTCGGATCCAGCATCGAATAAATGGCCCATACCCCATTTTTATAAAGTGAACGCATCACATATTTGGCGCCTTCGGGGTGATTAAATTCCAGGCCCATGACAACGCCCAGTTGCCGGATACCAATGAAGAAGTCCGGGTATTTTTGTTTTATCGTTTCAAGGCCTGACCGTAAATAACGAGCCACATACTCAACATTTTTGACTACTTCCTGGCGCTGAGAGATTTCCAGCACTTTCATGGCCACAATACAGCCCAGCTCGGAGCCCCCAAACGTGGAGATATGAGCAAATCCATCCTCTTCCATCCAGCCGCCGGCTTTTTCGCTGACGACTGTGGCACCAATTGGGTAAATGCCGCCGCTCAACCCTTTGGCGGTCACCAAAATGTCAGGTTGCACCCCATAATGCTCGATGCCCCATAATTTTCCGGTCCGCATTAGCCCTGTCTGCACTTCATCGGCTATATATAACGTTCCGTAGGCTTCACACATCTCTTTAACGGTAGCTAAATAGCCTGGCTCCGGCAGGGGGAAACCATATGTTGCCGGAATGGTTTCAATCACGACACAAGCAGCATCTTCTGTAGCAAGCTCCCTTCTCATGGCTTCTACATCATTAAAGGGAACCTGGACAAATTCGGCCGGGTCGCCTTCACTCAGAAACGGGCGTGAATAGCGTTTGTTACCGATGGAAACAGCGAGCCCCGTGTGTCCATGATAACCATTTTGAATGGAAATCACTTTTTTTCGTTTCGTGGCATATCTTGCACATTTGATGGCTACATCGATCGCTTCACCTCCTCCGCTGGAGAAAATGGAATATCTGACGCTTTTGGGCGTGCATTTGGCAAGGTCTTCGGCGAGCTGGGCACGGGCGATGGATGGAAAATGGTGATTGCCAATATCAAACTGTTCCAACGCTTCCTTTAAAGTCGCAATTATTTCCGGATTGCGGTGACCGAGATTGTATGTGCCGCCATTCAGATGGACATCCATCAATTTCTTGCCATTCATATCGTACACGTAATAACCTTTGCGTTTGCCCATGACAAAATCGATTTCATCCTGCTGCCATTGGCGTGTTTTCCCGGGATTCCACCATGCAATGGATTGTTCAAGCACTTTTTGCTTAGTATTGTTTAACATATCATCTACTCCTTACTTCTCCGTAAACTTGATGTTCAGGCGAGATCCATTATTCCTCAGGTAAAATTTGCCCCCCATCCACAATGATAGTTTGTCCTGTAATATAACCCGCTTCCTTTGAAGCAAGGAAAAGCACAGCATAGGCAATATCTTCTACGGTGCCAAGTTTCTTTAAAGGAATGGCTTCGGCCATCGCTTGCAAATAATCCTCTCCCATGCCTTCCAACCCTTCAGTCAACACGTTGCCAGGCATCACCGCATTTATCGTAATGTTATATTCGGCACATTCGAGGGCAGCTGTACGCATAAAGCCTAACTGTGCCGCTTTACTGGCAGCATAATGGGACCATCCTGCGTAACCTGTAACAGGCCCCGTAATTGACGAGGTGATTACAATGCGGCCGTACTCTGCCTGTTTTAAATAGGGAAGACACGCCTTCACCGTGATAAATGTGCCTTTCGCATTTGTATTCATGACATGGTCCCAATCCTCACCTGTCATTTGCTCTAACGATACAGAGGGGAAGATCCCCGCATTGGCACAGACAATATCAATGCTTCCAAATTTCTCATAAACCGCTTTTGCAATGGATTCCATGGATTTTTGGTCAGTGACATCCCCTTTGCAGGCATACACTTCAACCCCGTCATCTCTTAATTCCGACGCACATTCCCCGGCAACAGAAAGATGTCTGGCTACAATGGCTACATTGGCCCCATGTTTGGCAAACACACGGGAAATGCCTTTCCCAATCCCTTTACTTCCCCCAGTCACGATCACCGTTTTCCCTTGAAAAGAAGGAAACATTTCAACACCCGCCTTTCCAAAATGTGTAATTTATGAACCATCGACAACATGTCTGCCCTCCTGTAAAGAATAATTATGTTGAACATGGTTGACTTATGTATATTTGTGTCTTCTCCATATCCTTTAATTAAACGCGAGCTTTTTGCAAAATAACATTTTTACCGTCAGGTAACAAAAAGTTTGGCATCAAGTACCATAATTGGTTGTAGAGCGATTGTTCTGAGGTGATTGAGGGTATATTTTCCCCCTCCCCACCATATGC
>NZ_BMKZ01000031.1 GCF_014644735.1 Caldalkalibacillus thermarum
CATGGGAACTGAGCAACGAGAAGCAGAGAGGAACAAAGGTGTTTCCGTCTGACCAACCTAAAGTAAGCAGGCGAAAACCCCGAACAAACTTGCCGGTGGTGTGATCATGGACTTTGGCCAGTAACTCTACCGCCTTGCTGCGTGCACGAGAATAGAGCGAATCATCCACAATCAGTACCTTTACCCGATCTTTACCGGTTAACGGGTCCAATTTGTTCCGGATCAGCCCGCTGCTCAAAAGCAGCAAAAACTTGCGCCAGTTATAGCGGCTGGAATTCAGAAAACGATAGACCGCATCTTTTCCGGGAAGNGGTAGATGTTGGTTTAGACAACTTCATTTTACCAAAGGATTGGGTGTTTTTCGCGTTTTTTGACCAAATTCCCCAGTTAAATCAAGGGATTCTCGTGTTTTTCAAGGTGCGAAAGTTGAGTAGGTAAGTAATACTATACTCACAAAAGGGTGAGTGAAAACTAATGGGACAACAAAAATGGATGTCCAAAACTGCCCGTTTCCGCAGCGTATGGGCACTGCTTATATTCATAAGTCTTATTTCAGGGTATATAGTTTTAAGATCGACTGGAAACTTCCTTTACTACATAGTGGTTGTATCTATAGTATTTTCACTATTATATACCCTTTTTTTGGCTGGCCCATTTTATTACAAATATAAAAAACCGGACAAATACTCTGGTTTTTGGAAAAAAATCGGTGAATGGTATGGAGAAAAGTAAGATAAAGTTCTTTGTTTATAAAATATTATGGACGTTATAAAACGGGCAAAGGGGGTTCTCTCCTTGCCCGCCATTTGATGCGCCCGTCATGGGCTGTTCTGACCGGCTGATGGCCAATATAGCCGATAAGTAGGCGACAAACAAATACTGAAACGGACCAGGAAATATTTGCAATCCGGTTTCATAGGTGAGAGGACGGGGGTTAGTCCTCTCTGCCCGTTTGGCGGACAGTACAGCAACTTTGCCGCTTACCCTCTAATTTGTCTGTATATCTCATCCATCACACGCAAATTCTCCAACGTGTCCTGTAGAGTATAACTCAGTGTGGTCCCGTTGAGGATGCAGGCTGAAAAATGGGTGACCTGGTTTAAATATTGGTCGTCTTCCACCACAAGAGTTTGCTCCTCATCAGCCTTGTAAACATGGATGATGCCCTTGTGCCCGTTTTTATCAGGCGGGTAAGCATAGGGCACCTCGATTCTCCCTTTGGTTCCCACAATCTCGTAGCTTTGCCGGTTGGTAATGGTAAAGCTGCAATCCACCATGCCGATGATTCCGCCGGGGTAGCGAAGCAGTGCCGTGGTGGTTAGATCGACGCCAGTTTCATATAAAACGGCTTGGGCGGATACTTGTTCCGGCTGGCCCAAAAAGTAATGCAAGGTGTTTACCCCATAACAACCTATATCGTACAGGGCGCCTTCGCCCAGCTCTTTTTTGAGGCGGATATTGTTTTGATCCGCGAGCGGAAAGGAGAAACTGGCCCGAATGAGGCGGACTACCTTCAAATCTTTCGGCACCCATGAAATAGGGGCACGCTTTTACCCTTTAACCGACCCGGCCAATAAGCCCCGGACAAAATATTTACCAACCAGAATGTAGACCAGCAAAGTGGGTAAGGCGGCAATCAGGGCACCCGCCATTTGCACGTTCCAATGGACAATCTGGCTGCCGGACAGATTTTGCAAGGCGACCATGATCGGCTGGGAACCGGAGCTGGTGATGCTGACGGCAAACAGAAATTCGTTCCAGATGTTGGTGAATTGCCAGATGCAAACCACCACAAACCCGGAAACTGAGAGGGGCAGCATGATATGGCGGTAAATACCCAGAAAATCTGCACCGTCAATTTTGGCTGCTTCAATCAGTTCGGTTGGAATGGCCGCATAGAAGTTACGGAAAATCAGGGTTGTGATGGGAATGCCGTACACCACATGGACCAGGATCAAGCCGCCGATCGAGTTGTACAAACCAATTTGGCGCAGGAACTCAATGAGCGGGATCAAAATGCTTTGGTAGGGAATGAACATGCCAAATAACAAAAAGGTAAACACCCACTCCGAACCTTTAAAGCGCCACTTATACGATTCAAAAGAGATAGAGGTGGGCAGCTGCCACATGCGGTCCAAGGAAACTTCGTCGATGGGTTTTAAACTGGTGATGACCATGACATAGACAGGCATCAGAAATACTGCAGCCATGGCGATCAGAAACAAGTAGAGCGAAAGACGGCTGAGACGAATGGTTGGCATCCTCGTCTGTGACAAAGTTGGCTCCCGGACCTGTCATGGCATAAATCAAATCAAAGATTTTCAGGGAGATATGGGCCATAATGACAACAATGCTGACGGTAATGGGCATCAGCATGGGAAAAATGATTTTGCGGTAGATTTGAAATTCTGTTGCCCCATCTACACGGGCCGCTTCCCGTAATTCGTCCGGTATGGCCCGCAAACCGGCCAAGTACATGGCCAGGGCAAATCCGGTCATTTGCCAGACAGCCGCAATGACAACAGCAATCATGGCGACTGGAAGGCCAAATTCTATTTGACCCAGAGGAAAACTAAAGGCAATCTTTGTATCGGTGTACCATTTGGGGAGGTTTTCTAATCCCAACTTCGCTAAGATCAGGTTCACACCGGTACTGGGATTAAGCAGCCACTGCCAGACGACCCCTGTGACGACGAAGGACAGGGCCATGGGAAACATAAAAATATTACGGAATAAGGACTCTTGCCTGATATTTTGGTCAATCAACACAGCCAGGAGAAAACCTAATCCGAGCGTGCCCAGAATAAAGAACAGGGTAAAGAAGAGCGTATTTCGCAAATCCGATTGAAAGCGGTAATCATTAAACAGTGAGATATAATTTTGCAAACCGGCAAAAGACAAGTCTTTGACGATGCTGTTCCAGTTGGTCAACGACACATAACCAGTCCAGCCGATAAACCCGTAAACAAAGATGCCGATGGCCACCACAGAGGGCAGGATAAACAAAACAGGCATGATTTTTTCCCGGTTAATCCTGCTTTTTTTGATCGCGGATACCACTTGGCGCTGACTGTTTACAGATAGATTGCTGCCTTGCATCACCTATTCCCCCGTGTATATCTAAAGTTTCGCACACCAAAATGTGCATCAAATGAAATGAAGAAAAAAGGTGGTAGGTTGCACTACCACCTGCAACGGATGTCTTACTGGCCGATATGTTCATCCTGTGCTGCTTGGACTGATTGGATAAACTGGTCCACATTGCGGGAGGAGACAAAAATGTTAACGGCTTGGTTGAACTGCTGCACAAATCCTTCTGGAGCAGCTGAACCATGGGCCAGGCTTGGCGTTAATACACTTTCTTTAAATTCTTCAATCGTTTGTTGACCGTAGGCGTTATACTTGGATACATCGGCGTCCACGCGGGCTGGGATTGATCCTTTACGTGTATTGAAAGCGTCTTGTCCTTCAACGGATCCGAGGACTCTGAGAAAATCTTTGACGACTTCCGGATCTTCTACCCCTTTAGGCAGTCCAAACGTATCGGTGACAACCATGAACAGGCCCTCTGTACCCGGGGAGGCCACCCAGCCAAAATCTTTTTTCGGTTCAAGGTTAAGATCAGTGGCAAAGTAACCGGCTGCCCAGTCGACCATGATGTTCATGGCCGCATCCCCGTTAGCGACCATTTGAGCCGCATCTTGCCAGTTGCGGGCTGCATGATCCTCGTTGATGTAGTCCAGCATGCGGCTGAACGTCTCCATGACTTCTTTAAATTCAGGGCTGTCAAAACACATTGCTGCGGTGAATGTTCACCGGGACAGAATAGATATTGCCGTCTTTGGAGACCATGTCGATGAGATCTTGTGGATATTTGTCATACCAGCCCTCTTCTTCGTACAAGTCATTAAGGGGCTCCATTTTGCCGGCCGCTACCCATCCTTCGTTCAGCTCAGCCCCGCCATGGACTTGGAAAGTTCCCGGAGGGTCATCCCCTTGCATGCGGCTGGCCAATACGGCTTTGGCGTTGGTTCCCGCACCACCGGCTACCGCGGCATTAATGACTTCTACGTCGGGATGTTTTTCCTCGAACAGCTCAATCAGAGCCAACAAGCCCGCTTCTTCACCGGCACCTGTCCACCAGCTGAAAATTTCAAGTTGTTTTTTCCCTTCAGCGGCAGGTGTTTCACTTGAAGGTGCTTCAGCTTCATTTTCACTTCCTGCTTCACCGGTGTCCGTTTCTGTGTCTGATCCGCAAGCAGCCAAGAAAAGTCCCAGACACAATAACAATGCGGATAAAATGGCCAAATGTTTGAATTTCACTTGTGTTCCCCCTTTTTTGATTTGTAATCGTTTTCACTCTTTATTTAAGCACGTACAGCAACCTGGTTAGGGGATAAAAGCTGTTGCTTTTTGTTTTTTACTGGAGTTTATTGAGTCATGCAGATTTTCGTTAAAGTGTTCTTGGGAAAATAGCATATTATTGCCATGCAGTAGCACAATTTTGTTTTCTGTTAACTCGATGAAGCTATATTTCCTGCTTTTGAGCGCAAACGCATATGAGTTTGATTAATGTAAAGAGCCGATCAAGCGGCTTAAGGAATCGGGGCGGAAAATGGCGAAAGAAATGTACAACTGCCGCGGTTCGGTGGCGCATCACAATACGGATATTTGGGCGGACAGCGCGCCGCAAGATTCCGTCATGACATCGACTTACTGGCCCCTGGGGTTGGCCTGGCTCGCGCTCCATCTGTGGGATCATTATGAATTTTCCAAAGACCGGTCCTTTTTGCAGGAACATTATGATATTCTTAAAGAAGCATCCCTGTTTATGCTGGATTTTCTCGTGGAAAGTCCGGAAGGAGAACTCGTCACCTGTCCGTCCCTGTCTGCGGAAAATACGTATATTTTACCTGACGGGAAGGTGGCTTCGCTTACATACGGTCCGACGATGGATAACCAGATCATCCGGGCACTGTTTACAGCTTGTGAGAAAGCCGCTGAAATTCTGGACATCGACGAAGATTTCCGCCGTCAGCTGAAAGAAGCGGCTGAACGCTTGCCCGAAACGAAGATCGGAAAATACGGCCAGATCATGGAATGGATTCGCGACTATGAAGAGGCCGACCCCGGGCACCGTCACATTTCACACCTGTTCGGACTTCATCCAGGTAATGAAATCTCGGTTTTTCACACACCTGAATTGGCCGAAGCTGCCCGCGTCACTCTGGAGCGCCGGTTGAAACACGGTGGTGGACATACCGGCTGGAGCTGCGCCTGGATCATCAACATGTATGCCCGGCTTTTGGATGGCGAAAAGGCAGGCGAATATTTGCATGTCCTGCTCGCTCAATCGACATTGCCCAATCTGTTTGATGACCATCCGCCTTTCCAGATAGACGGCAACTTTGGCGGTACGGCCGGAATCGCGGAGATGCTGTTGCAAAGCCATGAAGGTTCTTTGCATTTGCTGCCTGCGTTGCCGCGTTCTTGGGCGGGCGGATCGGTCCAGGGCTTGCGCGGACGCGGAGGGTATACGCTCGACATCACCTGGGAAGAGGGCCGCTTGAAACAGGCTGTAATTGTACCGGATCACGATGGGGTGTGCCACGTCAGAACCCGTATGCCTGTGCGGGTAACCGTGGATGATCAGGATGTTACGATTACGGAATCTTCCGCAGGTGTCATTGAGTTTCAAGTGGAGTCGAACAAGAAGTATATCCTTTATGGAGTGAGATGACATGCTTGATTACCTGAAAATGCGAACGGCAGGCAAAACTTCGTTCAAAGTCAACGTGTCCGGGCTAGGCACCGACCATGTGAACATTGCGCACATTCACGATCCGGATGACTACGGAAATGAACAGCAGTAACATCTGTTTTTCCCTCCTCAAGTATGTGTTTTTTCATGTGGCAAACCTGGCGATAGCTTAAATTCAACAGTTCAGCAGCTTCACTCCCTGTTATGAGAACATCAATCCACCGACTAACGACCTTGTAACGCATCAGTTCTATTTTGTTCATTGTGATTTATTAGTTACTGAAGAATCGGACAATTTGTGTTACAATTGAACCTGTCTGAGTAATAAAGGGGAGGTTCTTAATAAGAATGCCAGTTCCCACTGAACGAAATCTAGTTTATGAATGTTTAGATCAAATGTTTAAAGAGAGATATCTCTACGGTGATAAGAAGAATATGGGGTGTATATGTTTTTTCAACAGCCTTAAGATCATTTGGCATCCATTCTGGCGCAAAGCCTATAATATTTCTAATCAACTTCAATTTAAGGATGATTTGAGACAGAAATACAGTCCAGAAACACTGTCTGCCTTCCATAAACAATTAGAACGTGAACTCGATTTTATTGATAAAACAGATCGTTTATACATAATTTCTGTACTAGTGGGATTTGTGGGCGTGATCATTTCCGTGATTTTAGAAATTTCAGGTTGGGCGAATCAAGTTTTTATACAGAGAACATTAATGTTTGAACCAGAACAATTTGATACAAGAACAGATTACTTTTCTATTGTAGAACATTTCTTCTCGGTCATTGTAGAACTTATTCTCGATCTAAAATGGGGAATTTTATTATTTTTGATTACAGCCATTGGTATAGTAGTTTATTTCTTTATCCGATACCTCAACAAACGTTTTAAGGTTCTCTATTTTTTAAGTGTTTTGCAGTTAATAGTAGAGGAACAAGCCTTTCAGAAGTCTGCGGATCAAGGATAGTTAACAGAACAGTCATGTGGTTTCTTAATTTTTAGCATATCACACATTTCATACAACACTTCAGAGAGGATGGTTATTGTGGAAGGATTTGGACTGGTTTTGACGTTAATAGTGGCGGTATTATTTATTGTTATCGCAACGGCAAAATTGAAGATTCATCCTTTTTTAGCTTTGTTAATGGCAACTTTCGGTTTTGGCGTTTTTGCCGGCTTACCATTAAATGAGCTGGTTCAGGCAGTCACGGATGGGTTTGGCGGTTTGATGGGGTCCATCGGGATTGTGATCGTGACCGGAACTATAATTGGCACTATTTTAGAAAAGTCAGGGGCTGCATTTCGCATGGCGGAGGTCATTCTGCGCCTGATAGGTTCCAAACGGCCCCAATTAGCCATGTCCATGATCGGGGGTATAGTCAGTATACCGGTGTTTTGCGATTCTGGTTATGTCATTCTGTCCAGTTTGAAAAAGTCATTGGCCAAAAGAGCAAAAGTCGCTCTGGCTTCAATGGCCGTAGCCCTGGCAACGGGCCTGTATGCCACTCATACGCTAGTGCCGCCCACACCTGGCCCTGTAGCCGCAGCTGGCAATATAGGGGCTGAACATATCTTGGGCACCATCATGATCATTGGTTTGATCGTGGCCATTCCTGTCATTGTAGTCGGTTATCTGTGGGCAGTAAAAGTGGCCAGCAAAATTGAAATTAATCCTCAACATGATGAGTTAGATTATCATGAAATCATAAAGTCTTATGGGCCGCTTCCATCCACCACCAAAGCTTTTTTACCCATTGTGCTGCCCATTGTGCTGATTGCATTGGGGACAATAGTCAATTTCATGGGCTGGACTGGAACGGCAGCTGATGTTTTTCGTTTTGTAGGCAGCCCTGTGGTCGCTTTATTGATAGGTGTTTTGTCTTCTTTCATTTTGTTACCTTCCTGGACGGAAGAAACGATTAACGGTTGGGTAGGGGAGGCGATTAAACATGCCGCTCCCATTTTACTGATCACTGGTGCTGGTGGCGCTTTTGGTTCTGTTATACGGGCGACAGCCATAACGGATTTGATAGAGGGTTTAGCCACTGTCACTGCATGGGCTGGACCGTTGGTGTTGCTTATCCCATTTTTTATTGCGGCTGCGCTGAAAACAGCGCAGGGATCATCTACAGCGGCAATGGTGATTACATCGGCACTGGTTGCCCCATTATTGACCAGCTTCAATATAGTTGATCCTATTCCATTGGCCTTGGTGGTGATGGCCATTGGAGCCGGTGCGATGACGGTCAGTCATGTGAATGACAGTTATTTCTGGATTGTCAAGGAATTTAGCGGCATGACCGTGACGGATGCTTATAAAGCCCAAACCATGGCTACGCTGGTACAGGGTGTGACCGCTATTCTGGTGACTATGTTGTTGTGGTGGATATTGGTGTAAGCGGCATGCGGCGTTCTGCCGGATGGAGCTCTGCCAGATGTCGTTGATACTTTCCGGCATCATATTGGCTGGTTCGCGGTCAGCTATGAAGCATCTGATGAGACGGCCAAAATTTTTCGTTCCCCGAAACACTTGACAGCAGTTCGAATTGACGTTAAATTAAAATAACAATCACAATATGGGTCTCAGCCACCGGCCTGTCCTGTTCAGCCCACTGTTTCATGTGGGCCATCTTATTAGGGAGGAGAATGCGGATGAAATACCGTCGTTTGGGCCGTTCCGGACTGAAAGTGAGTGAGATCAGTCTGGGCAGCTGGTTGACGTATGGCAAGTCAGTGGACCAACAGATCGCTGTCCAAACCATCCAGCGGGCTTATGAATTGGGGGGTCAACTTTTTTGATTCCGCCAACGTGTATGAACGTGGTGAAGGAGAAAGGGTGATGGCCGAAGCGCTGAAGCCTT
This sequence comes from Caldalkalibacillus thermarum, assembly GCF_014644735.1. Lineage (NCBI taxonomy): Bacteria > Bacillati > Bacillota > Bacilli > Caryophanales > Bacillaceae > Caldalkalibacillus > Caldalkalibacillus thermarum. The sequence goes on from NZ_BMKZ01000031.1 coordinate 8,631, forward strand.
TTCCGCGGGAATCCTATACCGGCGGGGTCAGATCCCTGAGGACAGCCGGGCAGCCAAGGCAGAGGTCAACATGTTTATCGGCCAGTTTTTAACCGATGCGGTGTTGGTAAAAGTAGAACAGCTTCACCAAGTGGCACAGGAGCTGGACTTAAGTTTGTCCACTTTGGCCTTGGCCTGGGTGTTGCGTCAGGACAACGTGGCCAGTGCACTGGTTGGCGCCAGCCGTCCGGAGCAGATTGAAGCTAATGTGCAAGCTTCAGGCGTGAAATTGGAGGAGGACGTGTTGGCACAGATTGAGCAGATTTTAGATGGGGAATCCGTGTAACGGTTGTAAAGTGCTGCCATTTTTGATATGAGTTGTGCGGATGAGTATGTGCAGTGCCGGTTAGTAAAGAGCAAAGTCCATTCAGAACATATTGTTTGTAAAATAAACTAAGATTCTTAACCGGAGCGTGTTGCGCTTATGTCTACGAGCAAGGGGCGCGGGTTAAGCCTGTGGGCATTAACCTGGCCTATTTTTATTGAATTGCTCCTGTTTATGCTGGTCCAGTTCGCCGATATATTCATGCTCAGCTTCATCTCGGATGAAGCGGTGGCGGCGGTGGGCGTGGCCAATGACCTGATGGTGATCACTTTCATTCTGTTTAACTTTGTGGCCGTGGGCACCAGTGTGGTGGTGGCCCAGTATGTGGGTGCGGACCGCAAGGCGGAAGCCTCCCACATTGCGGCTAATGCCCTCCTGGTTAACCTGGTGTTTGGTCTGTTGGTGTCGCTGGTTTTGGTTCTTTTGCGGCAGCCGCTGTTGGGCTTGTTCAACCTGGAACCCCGTGTGCAGGCCTATGCCACCAGCTACATGCTGATTGTCGGCTCGGCACTGTTTGCCCAGGCCTTATTAGCCACTTTGGCTGCCGTGATCCGGGCCAACGGCTTTACCCGTGATGCCATGTTTGTTTCCCTGGGTATGAATGTGGTTAATGTCATCGGCAACTATCTGTTTATTTTTGGTGCGTTCGGCGTGCCGCAGCTGGGTGTGACAGGCGTGGCCTTATCCACTGCCGTCAGCCGGCTCTTGGGTGTGGCCGTGCTGTTTATCCTGCTGTACCGCCGCCTGGAAGTGCGGATTTTGTGGCAACATTACTGGCAGGTGAAGAAAGCCTATTTGGGCAAAATTTTGAGCATTGGTGCGCCTGCAGCCGGAGAACACATGGTTTATCAGCTGCAGCAGCTGGTGTTTACCTTCTTCATCTCCACCATGGGCACAGTGGCTTTAGCCACCAAGGTGTACACGTTTAACCTGATGATGTTTATTCTCCTGTTCAGCCTGGCTGTGGGGCAGGGCATGCAGATTTTGATCGGCCGGCTGGCCGGGGCGGGTCAAATGGAAGAAGCCTACCGCCGGGCCTTCCGGGGCTTGAAAGTGAGCATGGGCATCACAGCAGGGGTGTCGCTCTGCTTTGCCCTGTTCAGGGAAGAGCTGCTGGGGCTCTATACTGCAGATGAAACGATCATTGCCCTGGGAGGCACGCTGCTGTTGATCTGTCTGATTTTGGAACCGGGACGCACCTTTAACCTGGTGCTGATCAGCGCCTTAAGGGCCAGCGGCGATGCCCGCTTTCCGTTTAAAATGGCACTGATCTCCATGTGGGGGGTCAGCGTGCCCGTGGCTTACCTTTTGGGCATTCAGCTGGGCTGGGGACTGGTGGGCATTTGGATTGCCTATACCACGGATGAATGGTTGCGGGGTCTGGTGATGCTGGCCCGTTGGCGGAGCCGCAAATGGGAAGGCAAGGTGCTGGTTGAGCCCCAGGCTCACCAGCAGCAGGCTCTGTAGCGGTCGGCTGTGACAGGCACTGCCACCGGCTCTGCCCCAGACCCTGTTGCACAGTGAAGCACGGCTTGAGGAGGGGAACAATGGAGACTTTTAAGCGGTTAAAGTCGTTTTATTGGCCCTATAAACGGGATTTTGTGTGGTCGATACTGGCTTTAGTGGTGGTCAGCGGGCTGACGGTGTTCTATCCGCTGGTGCTGAAGTTTGTCATTGACGACATTATTCAGAGCGGCCAGTGGCAGCTGGTGCCCTATGCCGCTCTGGCCTTTATCGTGCTGATGGGCATCAAAGCCTGGTTTTTGTACATTCATCAATACTATGGTGACCTGTTTGGCATTCAGGCCGTTTATGCCTTGAGAAATGCGTTGTACCGCAAGCTGCAACAGCTTCCCTTCCGCTTTTACGACAATGCCAAAACGGGTGATCTGATGTCCCGCCTGGCCCAGGATGTGGAGGTGTTTCGCTTCTTTTTGTCTTTTGGTTGTGCCCAAGTGGTCAATTTTGTACTGTTAGTAGGAACCGGTTTTGTGGTCATGCTGTTTTTGCATGTGCACCTGGCCCTGCTTACGCTGGCGCTCTTGCCCTTTTTGCTGCTGGTGGTCTACCGGTTTGACCGGCAGGTGCATCCGGCTTTCCGGGCCATCCGCTGGTCTTTGGCCCAGCTGACCACCCGGGTGCAGGAGAATGTCAGCGGCATTAATACGGTGAAAGCTTTGTCTCAAGAAGAGACTGAAATTAAACGCTTTGATGAAAAGAATGAAGATTACAGAGCACAGCATTTGCATACAGCGGATATTTGGGCCAGGTACTTTCCCTTGATGGAATTGATCGGCCACTTGTGTGTGGTGGTGTTGCTGGCCTACGGCGGCTATCTGGTCATTGAGGGGGAGTTACCCCTGGGTTCGCTGGTTGCCTTTTTCAGTCTGATCTGGTACATTGTCGGACCGCTGATGGGGATAGGGTTTATTATCAATACGTTTTCCCAGTCCAAAGCGGCTGGCGAACGTTTGCTGGAAATCCTGGATGAAGAGGTGGAGATCCGTGAAGCAGATTCTCCTCTTCAGCCCGAGCGCCTCAAGGGGCACGTCCGTTTTGAACACGTGACCCATTATTACCGGGGCGAAGAAAAACCGGCCTTGGTGGAGGTCAGTTTTGACGCCCCGCCGGGCAAAGTGATTGGCCTGTTGGGAGCCACGGGAGCTGGCAAAACGACCCTGGTGCAACTGATCTCCCGTTTTTACGAACCGCAAGAGGGACAGATTTGGATCGACCAGCAGCCTGTCAGCCGCTATGCGCTGAAGACCCTGCGTTCCCAGATCGGGGTGGTGTTCCAGGAGCCGTTTCTTTTTTCTGCTTCGATCAAAGCCAATATTGCTTACGGCAAACCGGAGGCCTCCATGGAGGAGATTGTGGCGGCAGCTAAGCGGGCGGACGCCCATGACTTTATTTCAGCTTTGCCCCAAGGGTATGACACGATTTTGGGTGAACGGGGGGCTGGGCTGTCCGGCGGCCAGAAGCAGCGGATCTCCATTGCCCGGGCCTTGTTAATCAATCCCAGTATCTTGATTCTGGATGATGCCACCAGTGCGGTGGATATGACGACGGAGCGGCGGATTCAGCGGGCCTTGCGGGAGTTGATGCAGGGGCGCACCACCTTTATCATTGCCCACCGGATTTCCTCTCTGCAGAAAGCGGATGAGATTCTGGTTCTGGACAGCGGACGGGTGGTTGAGCGGGGCACGCATCAGGAACTGATCCGGCGTCCCCACGGGATTTACCGTCACATCTATGCTCAGCAATATCAGGATTACGAACAGGTGCTGGCGGCTAAACAAAGGTAAAAGGGGGCTTATCATGACTCAGCACGACACTGAAAAAATTTCCCCCGGTTTTGACCCGCGCCGGGAGCGTTTTCATTATCCCACGGACCGTATCATGGAAAAACCGTTTGATTGGAAGATCATGGCCAGGCTGCTCCGCTATGTGCGTCCTTACGCTTTCACCCTGTTGCCTCTGGCCATTGTGGCCATGCTGGTGGGCACCCTGGTCCGCCTGGCCGTGCCGCTGTTGATTGCGACCGTGATTGATGAAACCTTGCTGGGGCGTGATCTTTATTTTCTGTGGACCTTAACGGCTGTGATTTTGGCCATGTACCTCATTTCCTGGCTGGCCAACGTGTGGCGCATACGCTGGACCAACCAGCTGGGGCAGAACGTCATCTATGATTTGCGGCGCCGGCTGTTCAGCCATATCCAGCATCTGTCCCACCGCTTTTTTGGGCAGCGTTCGGCCGGGTCGATCCTGGTACGTATCACCAATGATATCAATGCGCTGCAGGAACTGTTCACCAACGGGATCATCAACCTGTTGATGGATATCATAATGCTGACCGGGATCGTGATCATCTTGTTTGTTTTAAGTCCGGAACTGACCCTGGCCATCATGGTGGTCCTGCCGCTGATGTTTTTCCTGTCCACCGGCCTGCGCCGCCGTATCCGCCGGGCCTGGCAGCAAGTGCGCCTCAAGCAGTCCCGGTTAAATTCCCATCTCAACGAAAGCATTCAGGGCATCCGCGTCACTCAAGCTTATACGCAGGAGGAAGAGAACACGCGCTTTTTCATGCGCATGAACCGGGACAATTTGTACGGCTGGCAGGAGGCGGTCCAAAAGAGCGCCCTGTTCCGGCCGTTGGTTGAAATGTCCGGGGCCTTGGGAACGGCGATTTTGATCTGGTACGGGGTGCAGCTGATCGCCACTGAAGTGATCACCATCGGGGTGTTTGTCGCTTTTGCCTACTATCTGGGCCAGTTTTGGGAACCGATTTCCCGGCTGGGCCAGATGTATAACCAGTTGTTGGTGGCCATGGCTTCCTCGGAACGGATATTTGAATTTATGGATGAACAGCCCTCAGTGGCCGAAAAACCTGATGCCATCGAGTTGAAAGAGGTGCAGGGCGAGATTGTGCTGGAGCGGGTCTCGTTCAGCTATGATGGCAAACGGGAAGTGCTCAAGGAGATCAGCCTGAGGATTCCGGCCGGCCAGACCGTGGCTTTGGTGGGCCATACCGGTTCTGGCAAGTCCACCATTGTCAACCTGATCGCCCGCTTCTATGATCCCACCCGGGGCAGGATCTTCCTTGACGGCCATGATCTCAAGGAGGTTCAATTGGCCAGTCTACGCCGCCAGATCAGCATTGTTCTGCAGGACACGTTTATTTTTTCCGGCACGATCATGGACAACATCCGCTTCGGCCGTCCCAGCGCTTCTGATGAAGAGGTGATCGCTGCCGCCCGGGCCGTGGGCGCCGATCAGTTTATTCAGCGGCTGAAGCATGGCTACCAGACTGAAGTGGAAGAGCGGGGCAGTGTGCTCTCGGTGGGTCAGCGCCAGTTGCTCTCCTTTGCCCGGGCACTGTTGGCTGATCCTAAAATTCTGATTCTGGATGAAGCAACGGCCAGTATTGATACGGAAACGGAAGTGAAAATCCAGCAGGCATTGCGCCAGCTTTTACAAGGACGGACGGCCATCATCATCGCCCACCGGCTGTCCACCATCCGGGATGCCGACCAGATTGTTGTCTTGGAGAACGGACAGATCAAAGAACAGGGGAATCATGACCAGTTAATGAACCGGCGCGGCCACTATTACAGCCTGGTCCGTTCCCAGTATGAGGCCCTGCTGGAAGCATAAGCACAAGGGGTGTGAAGTGGGTTGCGCCTTGCAAGTTCAAGGAGCACAAGTAGCCTAACAAAGCAAGGGATACCTGATGGCCCTTGGATCATCAATGGATGATGACATTTGTGGAGCACCACATAGGTGATCTCAGAAACGTACGGCTGATCTTAGCGCTGGTTAAAAGTAGGCGTAATGGAGGATGGGGAATTTTTCAATACCGGGCAGATGCCAATCGTTTCCATGAGGAAACTTCATGGTGGGACGAAAGACGGAAAAGAAACGTCTCAGGTGGATCATTGGTAAAATACAGACAAAATTGCGCTTGATTCACCATTGGCTGATCCTTGAGCAGGTTGAGAAGATTAATCAGATGTTGCGAGGGCACTACAATTATGATGGGATGGCAGGAATTTTAAAGTCACTCTACAAGGTGTACCAAGCAGCAGATAAATATTGGCACAAGATGTTAGGTAGCCGTAGCAGGAAAGGTTATGTGACATGGGAGAGATATGCCCAAATCAAATCCTGGTTTCCCATTGTGCGTCCGAGAATTTCAATCCCTTATAAGGAATTGAAATTGTACGTCATAGATAGTGTGAATCCATTTCTGAAGAGCACGGTGCGGGAAATCTGCACGCCGGGTTCTGTGGGGTTCGGGCCACCAATTGGGTGGCCTCTCTACCCGGAGACGGGGGTTAGTCATCCCCTCCTACTCGATCACTTACTTGGGGATGTGATGATGATGACGACACTTGATTATGTTAGAAATTTTAGATATGTTTGAGGTAAGACAATGTTTGGTGAAGCAGGAAGTATGGATTCCCGAATTAAATAAATGCTTTAAAGCCTAAATGTAGAAAAGGAGTCATGTCTATGGACACACCCCAAGAGAGTAAATGGTTGTGGGAGCGATTAATGCACTCATACAATCATGAACATGACCATTCCGGTGTAAACGGAGAACGCTTGGCCACAAGATTGGCCCAACTTGCCGCTATTGGCCTGACTGCAGAACGAGGGTCAAACCGCATCGGTTTTTCACAGGAAGAGCTGGCAGCTAAAAATTTGGTCAAACAATGGATGGAGGAGGCAGGTCTAGAAGTCAGAGAAGATGGTGCAGGCAATGTATTTGGGAGGCTTGAAGGACACCACCGGCAAGCTCCAGTGGTGATGTCGGGCTCGCATGTGGACAGCGTTCCCAATGGTGGCCACTTTGATGGCACTTTGGGTGTATTGGCTGCTTTGGAAGTGGCACAAGCGTGGCAGGATACGGGATTTTGTCCCGGGAAACCTTACGAAGTTGTGGTTTTTACGGATGAGGAAGGCGCCCGGTTTAATGGCGGCTTAACCGGCAGCCGGGCTATGATGGGTGAAATTAATCTGGACCAACAACTGCAATTACAAGATATTTTTGGTGAATCATTTCAAAACGTGCTTGAGAGCATCGGGTTGACGGTTGATCAGTTTATGGCTGCCAAGCGTGACCCAGCAGAGATTGCCGCTTTTGTGGAAGTGCATATTGAACAAGGGCGGGTTCTTGAGGAAGCAGGATTTCCAGTCGGTATCGTCAACGGGATAGCCGGCCCTTGTTGGCTGGAAGTCACCTTTATCGGAGAAGCGGGCCATGCAGGCAATACGCCGATGGGACACAGAAAAGATGCTTTGGCGGCAGCCAGCCAGTTTATTCTTGAGGTTGAATCACTGCCAAGCAAGATCAGTTCTACAGCGGTGGGAACAGTAGGTAAATGCCAGGTTCATCCGGGAGGCGTCAATGTGATTCCCGGCAAGGTGACAGTGACTGTGGATTTAAGGGATATTCACCGCCAAACCAGAGACCGCCTGGCGGAAGCCGTGCAACAGGCCGCCCAAACCATTGCCCGACAGCGTAGTGTACAAGTTGAAATCAGGGAAACGTTAAACGTTGAGCCGGTTCCCATCCAGCAAGCCATGCAGGAAAAAGCGATCCAAGCGGTGGAAACGGTCGGTTTACGGCCCCTTGTTTTGCCCAGCGGAGCGGGCCATGATGCCATGGTGCTTGGCAAATATGTGCCCACCGGGATGTTGTTTGTGCAAAGCAAACAGGGAATAAGCCACAATCCCGAAGAATGGTCTGACCTTGACCACTGCGTTATGGCTGTCCATGTTTTGAAGAAGTGGTTAGAACAATTGGTGAGCTGATGAAGTTCCAGCCAACATGAAAAAGGGGTATCCCCATCAATGGCCGGTGGGAATACCCCTTCTTTAGGATGATCTCCAAGTTGGTTGCACTATGAGGGAAGGAAGATGTGCCCGTCTGGTCCTAACGGTAAGCCTGTGAAGAACCAAATCACCAGAATTGCAATCCAGGACAGGGAAAAGAAAATCGTGTATGGCAACAGGGCCGACATCAAAGTTCCTATGCCCACTTTAGGGTTGTACATTTTGGCAAAAGACAACAAGATCGCAAAGTAAGGCAGCATCGGGGTGATGGGGTTAGTGATAGAGTCACCGATGCGGTATGCCATTTGGGTAAAGGCCGGATCATATCCCAAAATCATAAACATGGGCACGAAGACCGGCGCCAGAATGGCCCATTTGGCGGAGGAGCTGGCCACCAACAGGTTAATCAAAGCGGAAATGATTACAAAGCCCACCACCAGCCCAATGCCGGTCAGCCCGATCGATTGCAGAAATTCAGCTCCTTTAATGGCAATAATAGGGCCAAGATTGCTCCAATTAAAGTAGGCAATCATCTGGGCAGCCACGAAGGCCAGTACAATGTATGGTCCCATCGTGGCCATGGCATCACCCAGCATTTTGGCCACATCTTTATCTGTCTTGATGGTTTTGGCTCCCAATCCATAGAACAGGGCAGGAATTAAGAATAAAAACATAATAATGGGAACCAAGCCGCTCATCAATGGTGATTCGCTCACCAAGGATCCTGTATCAGGATTTCTCAGTATAGCGTTACTGGGAAGGGTTAGCACCAGCAAAACAGCCACGTAAATCAAAGCGGCCCATCCAGCCCAGCGCAGTCCCCGTTTTTCGTCTTCCGTCAGCTCCTCGATTTCCTGAACTTCTCCTTCATATTTACCTAAACGGGGGATGGTAATTTTGTTTGTGACAATAGTGGCCACAATGACAAGAACCACAAAGGAAACCGCAAGGAAATACCAGTTCATGGCCGGATTGGCTGTATACTCGGGATCCATAATTTGGGCTCCCACTTCAGTGAAACCGGCTACCAAAACATCCAGCATATTGACGATAAGGTTGGCCGCAAATCCCCCCGCTATCGAAGCATAAGCCAGTATCAGACCGGTAAGGGGGTTAAACCCAATCCCCATCAACAACAGTGCGGCAATGGGGGGCAAAACGACGAAGGCCGCATCTCCCGCCATGTTCCCTAACATACCAATAAAGATTATGGCTGGAATGACATATTTGGGTGGCGTGCTGGATAAAGCCCTCCTCATCAAAGCTTGAATCAGTCCCGTTGCCTCTGCTAAACCAACCCCGATCATGACCACTAATACCAGGCCAAGGGGCGGAAATTGGGCAAAGTTGGTCACCATACCGGTTAAGATTTGGATCAACCCTTCACCGGATAGCAAGTTGACTGCTTCAATAGTTTCTTCGGTTGATGGATTAACAGCCGATACTCCAGCCGCAGCAGAAAAGGCTGAGGCTACAAGGATAGCCAGGGCAAAGATGACAAAAAGCGTGACTGGATCAGGCAATTTGTTGCCGTATATTTCGATGACATTTAAGAATCGGTTAAAAAATCCTTGTTTTACAGAAGGTGGTGTTTCTGGCGTTGGTCTGTTCATTCCTGGTGTGGACATCTCATAATCCCTCTCTTCAGCTTTTTAGGATGACGGCAGTATTTTCATTATACTAGCATCGATTATACATGATATTTTCAAAATTTTAAACGCACTCTTTAAAAATTTTAAAAAATTAGGATGGTAAAGTTAAGTTAATGAAATAAAATATGGAGGGGATTGCCGTGACCACAGAATTGTACTTGGAAAACAGTTACCTGAAGACTTTTAGAGCGCAAGTATGCGAAATTAATGGAGAGGAAGTGGTGCTGGATCAAACTCTATTTTACCGTGGCGGGGGAGGGCAGGAACATGATACCGGCTTCCTGATCCAAAACGGGAAGGAGTTTGAAGTCTACGAAGTAAAAAAACAGAACGGACTAATCGTCCATTATGTCAAACAGGCTGACCACTTGTCTAAGGGTGAAGTGGAGCTGGTGCTGGATTGGGAACGGCGCTATAACCTGATGCGCCACCATACCTTGATCCATGTTTTGGGGGCTGTGGTATACAACCGTTACGGTTCCTTGTGTACGGGCAATCAAATCTATGAAAACCGGGCCCGCATCGATTTTAACAATCTGTCTGACTTGAGTGAGGAAGAAATCAAGGACATCGAGGAGGAAACCAACCGGCAGATCCAGGCCAATCATCCTGTCTCCTCCCGGGTGGTCAGCCGAAAGGAGGCCGAGCAGCTGACAGGCATTATTAAGACGATGGTCAATCTCTTACCTCCGGCTGTGAAGAACATTCGTCTGGTTAAAATCGGGGAGATTGATGAACAGGCGTGCGGGGAGACCCATGTCAAAGAGACGCAAGAAATTGGCACGCTCAAAATCACAAAAGTGAAAAGTAAAGGTAAAAATAACAAACGTCTAGAAGTGCAGGCGATTGAAAGCTGATGGAACATCACATTCGTCCTAAACCAGGGGCTGCAGTACTCACAAGCGGACAATACTGGTTAATCACGATTTTCTTGGGGTTGTGCGGTTTGATGGTGGTATCCAGCGTCTACACCATGATTCCCATTAACTTGCACTTGGTTCAAACCTTTGCTGTTCCTGAAAGCATGGCCGCCTTGACCAGCGGGGTTTTTGCGTGGTTTTACGGCTTGGGATTCCTGGTGTTTGGCCCTTTATCAGACCGGATCAGTCCCAAAAAAATTATAATTACGGGACTGGCGGCTTTGGCTGTAGCTACGGTGCTTGTCTCCTGGGCACAATCTATCGAACAGCTGATTGTTTCTAGGGCGGTGCAAGGATTTATCGCCGCCAGTTTTGCCCCTGTGGCTCTCGCTTATATTTTTGAGGTGATGCTCGAACAGCGAAGGGCAACCAGCATTGCTTTTTTAAGTACCGGGTATATGCTGGCAGGTATTATTGGTCAATTGATCAGTTCCTTGGTCACACAAATCTGGGACTGGTCAGCCGTCTATGTGCTGTTTGCTGGTTTGTACGGATTTATTTTTCTTCTGGCCATCAAAATATTGCCGCTGACCCAAGTTCAACCTTCATCGGCTTCCATGGTTGATATTTGGAAAAATACTTTTTGCCTGTTCAAAGAGGGCATGTTGCTTCGCTGTTACTGGATCACGTTTACCCTGTTATTGTCATTTGTTGCTCTCTATGCAGCACTCAGCGGTTATTTAAGCAATACATATGGTCTCAGTACCGAACAGATTTTTTCCATCCGGGCGGCAGGAATTGTGGGGATGCTTGTTTCTCCTTTTGCTGGCAGACTGATTGGCCGTTTTGGATTAAAACGGGTTTTGCTGACGGGACTCATCCTGGCTACTGGCGGGTTATTTCTGGTGTGGGCCATGTCGACTGTTTTGTTCTTAACCATGGCCAGCATCATCTATGTGGCGGGTTTGTCCATCACATTTCCGGCTCTGATGAATACGGTTGGCCAGTTAGGCAGGAAAAAAAAGGGCGGCGCCATCACGTTGTATACCTTTGTTCTGTTCATGGGCGCCAGTGCCGGAGCTGTCATTGCTCCCTGGGCCAGCTTTAAGGTGATTACCTTGGTCCTTGCCATGCTCTTGGCCGCTTCAGTGGTTGTCTCCTTGGGTATCCGTGTCGCTGGCTAGAGGATGGAGAACTGAAAAGAGCATTAAGGCAATTGGCGGGGTGGCAATGGATAGGCTCCTTTAAACGATGCTTCACCTTCAACCAGTCGTTTATTTGGATGACGGTGACTTCATTTAAGCCCAATACCTACTTGGTGTTGAAAAACGGGAGGAACCCCTAATGCTTCTCTTAGAGAAGGTCAGGGGTTATGTACGCCCAGCAGGGCTTGTCCAAAATATTGTACGTATCTTTACAAAAACAATATTAAAGATAGAAAAAAACGCTGTTTGAAAACGAAAGTTTAGACTTGACCTTATGTTGGTATTGTATATAATGCAATATCCAAAGAGGAGTATTATGTTATCGCTTCCGAGGGGGACCTCTTGATGGAGTGCTATGTCACTTCATGTTCGTTTACTGACCAACCCTTTCTGCTGGAACAAGACAAAGAGTTTGTTTTGAAGTTCAATCTAGATTATCCAGGGGAAGTGGTGCTCGATCTGGTTGCCAGTGTGCCTGAAGGGGATTGGGGAACGAAAGGCAAGGAATCAGCATTTGTGACGATATATCTCAATGAGGAATATAACCAGGACCTGATTCTTTTTTACGGAGCGGAGAATTTTTCCTATCAACGCTTACTTGGACGACTGGATGCCGGTCAACATGTGGTTAGACTCACGTTTCAAAAAGACAAGTCTTCCCCAAACATCAAATGTATTAGTATAAAAAAAGCCGAAATCAGGCAGGTAAGAGATACCGATCCGGAAATCATTTTTTACAAGTATGCCCCCATTATTTACGGGCGCAATCTAAGCGATGATTATGAAAGTGTTTATACGGATACTCCGCTTGCGCTTTATTACTATTGTGATCAACATGAAAACCTGTCAATGACGGTTGAATATCAGATTATATTTAGCCACGAGGACGAGGGTACTCCTGGCCCGGCGTTAATGTCGCGGTGGGGCAGAACAACGGATATAGAGTGGGTTTACCGTGTCAAACTGGATAAATACGGAAAGCGGATACAAGGGTCAGAGAAAGTGGAGGAATTTCAGGGACCAGAACATATGACAACCAATTTTAAAGGCAAATATGCGCTTGGTGAACATCCTATTTTGCAAGCAGCTACCAAAAATGGAAATGTGTCAGATCATATTACCTCAAGTTACCGCTTCTTACTCAAACCAACCCTTTGTCATTCCAGGGATGTCAACCGTGAAGAGGTGATGAACCTTCATCCTTGGACCTATCGCGTCTCAGCCAAAGAAATCCAACGGCAACAGAATCTTGAATATCCCGTTAATCCCCAGACTCCCCATTTGGCTGATAAACGGTTTTATCTTTATATTCACTCAAGCAAACAATCGTTTAAAGGTGAGCATAGATATGGCTCGGCAGGGTTTAAAGTTAAGCTAAGAAATCATCATACCTGGTATTCGTCTACGCATGACAATCATTCATTTGCCTATGATGGGGCGGATGGTCCTTTCGCAACCACTGTCAAACTGCCAGAGGGAACTAAAATAGGGGATATTGAGGAAATTGTTGCTTATTATGTGGAATTTCAAAGTGCTCCAGCTGACTATTATATTCAAGTGAACGGCATTAGGTCCGCCTTCTTGTTGAATGAAGAGTATTTACCCAAACGTCCTTTTATCATCAGCAAAAATGTTGCGATACTTTCTCCCCAGCAACGGGAAGTTTCCTTATGGAGGGCTGATGATCTGGAAAGTGGTACATGAATGAGAAACATATTAGCGGGTTAGGAAGGGTATTAGGCCGGCTTATGTTGATGCCGGCTACAATTAACTTTTTTATAACTTATAGTATTGAAAATATTTTGTCTATAACTTAGAATAAGATTAAACCTTTTTAGGGAAAGCGCTTAACTAAAAAATGTGACACAAATAATGCAACAAATCTTTTCCTTGAAGGGGAGGAGAAATAATGCAAACCATTCGCTTGACCATGGCACAAGCCTTGTTAAAGTTTCTGGATAACCAATACGTTGAGCTTGACGGTAAAGAATATAAGTTTGTCAAAGGAGTCATGGGTATATTTGGTCACGGCAATGTGACGGGTCTGGGGGAAGCATTGGAACACTATCGAGGGGAATTGACTTACATCCAGGGCAAAAATGAACAGGGCATGGTGCATGCGGCGACTGCTTTTGCCAAACAGAAGAACAGACTCCAAATCTTTGCCTGTACCTCCTCGATTGGTCCGGGAGCGATGAATATGGTCACGGGGGCAGCAACGGCAACGGTAAATCGTATCCCTGTCCTGCTCCTGCCGGGGGATATTTTTGCCAACCGTCAACCAGATCCGGTGTTGCAGCAGATCGAAGACCCGACGGATTACACGGTTACAGCGAATGATGCGTTTAAACCGGTCAGTAAATATTGGGACAGGATAACGCGGCCAGAACAATTAATGTCAGCAGCTTTAAACGCGATGAGGGTGCTGACTGATCCGGCGGAGACTGGGGCGGTCACACTGGCGTTGCCGCAAGATGTACAATGTGAGGCGTATGATTATCCTATAGAATTTTTTGATAAGCGGGTTCATCACATCGAGCGTAGACCCATAACAGCCGCAGCCTGCAACCGGGCGGTGGAAGTGATTAGACGCAAGAAAAAACCGGTTATTATAGCCGGCGGAGGTGTGCACTACTCCTTTGCAACTGAAACTTTGCAAACTTTTGCCGAGACCTTTAACATTCCGGTGATGGAAACGCAAGCGGGCAAAAGTGCGCTTCCTTGGGACCATCCTTTGAATATGGGCGGAGTGAATTACCCCGTTTAACTTCCCGATGATGGTACCGTGCTGGATGTTTCCTTTAGCCATCGCCTGTGGCAATACGTTTGTGCTGAAGCCTTCAGAGCGCACGCCTTTATTGGAGAACCGTTTGGCAGAGCTTTTTTATCGGGCCCACCATATTTGACGGGGTCAAACCGGGCATGAAGATCTGGGAAGACGAAATCTTTGCCCCTGTTTTGTCCTATGTCCGGGTCAATACGCTGGAAGAAGCGATTGAAGTGGCCAATCAATCCCGCTTTGCTAACGGGGCGTGTCTGTTCACCCAAAACGGCCACTATGTCCGGCAGCGCTGGTAGTTGATGAAAGATGAAACCGACCATTTATGATGTGGCTAAAGAGGCTCAGGTCTCTATTGCGACTGTATCGAAGGTGATTAATGATACGGGCCGCATTAGTGAAAAAACCAGGAAACGTGTTCTGGAAGCCATGGAAAAGTTGCGGTACCAGCCAAGTGTGGTCGCTTCTGCACTAACAGGAAAGCGTACCAATACCCTCGGCTTGCTCATTCCCGACCTGGCCAACCCGTTTTTTGCTGAAGTCGCCCGTCATGTGGAAGACCGGGGGCAAGAAAAAGGATTTAATGTGATCATGTGCAGCACGGATTATAACCCGGCCAATATACGCTGGAGCAGTAAGGAACGCATCCGTGGCTACCGCGAAGCCTTGGAAGCGGCAGAAATTGGTTTTGATGAAGATCTGGTCTTCATCAGTAACTCCACAATCGAAGCCGGGAAACGTGTGGCCGGAGAACTCCTTGATGCTGGTCCTCATCCTACAGCGATATTTGCCCTGAACGATGTATTAGCCATTGGGACGATTAAAGCTGTCCGGGAAAGGGGATTAAAGATCCCTGAAGATATCGCAATCGTTGGCTTTGATGACACCATTTTGGCGACCATTGTCGATCCTCCGCTGACCACTGTTGCCCAACCCATACGGGACATGGGGTATCAAGCCATGGATTTGCTGATTGAAAAGATTGAAGGCCAAGAGAACACCACTAAACGAATCATTTTGTCGCCGCAGTTAATGATTCGTCAGACAACGTGTCCGTTAACCTAATAAATTTTTACTGGATCCCATCCTTTTTTTGCAGGATGGGATCTTTATCTTGAAAAATATTTATAATATAATAAATATCGGGGGAAAAGCACCTAATTTACAACCAAGTCAATTTGGGTTATAATAATATCTTGGGTCCGATCATAAAATCAAATATATAGTGGGGGTGGATCTTTGATGGAGAAATTAAAACACTTGATGATCCTTGTTCTCTGTTTAGGATTCACTTTCACTGTATTGGCAGGCTGCTCAACAGATGAGGATGCAGCTGGCAATGAGTCAGCTGGACAGGAAAATGAAGCTGTTGAGGTCGTCACCATCACTGCCCAGGCTCCAAGTCCTGAAACCACACGGGTGGATAATCTGGTCCGGGCAGCGGAGATGTTAAATGAAGAACTGGAAAAGGAAGGACAAAATATCCGGGTAGAAGTGGAAACCCAAATGTTTGAAGGCAGCTGGGAGGATTACTACAGACAATTTATGTTGGCTTTCCAGTCTGGCAAGGAACCTGACATCTATGTCGCAAGTCATCCCAATACAGGCTGGCTGGCAGACGGCGGCTACATTCAACCATTGGACGAGCTGAAAGAATCTGAGGCTTACGCTGACGTGTACCCTGTGCTATGGGATGCGGTCACCTATAAAGGACACGTTTGGGGAGCCATCCAAGATACTGAAGCCCGTCCAGTTTTTTATAACAAAAATATCTTGAGGGAAATGGGCTGGAGTGAAGAAGAGATTGAGAGTTTGCCCGAAAAGGTCAAAAATGGTGAGTTTACCCTTGATGACCTGCTCCGGGTTGCTGAAGAAGCCGTTTCAAGCGGGGCTGCAAAGTATGGTATCTTGCACCGTCCTGTCAATGGTCCCGATTTTCAGGTCATGCTCTACAATTTTGGCGGACAATTGTATGATCCTGAAGAAAACAAGATCGTCTTTGATAAAGAAGCTGTCCTTAAGCAACTGAGCTTTTTCCATGAAATCGCCCAGAAAAATCTGATCCCCGAAGGATTGTTGTCAATGGAATGGTCCAACATCCATTCCATGGTCGTTAATGGTGAGGTTCTCTTCTACTTTGGGGGTATTTGGAATATCTACAACTGGGGACAAGATGACTTCCACAAAGAACTGGGTAAAGTTGATCCTGAATGGGTGATGGAAAACTTTGGCATGATGCTCTATCCCGCCGCTGAAGAAGGGGGACAACCCATTACCCTGTCTCATCCGTTTGCCTATTTTGTTTCCTCCAACGCCGAGCATAAAGACCTGATTGTCCGCCTGTTGGAGCATGTCATCCATCCAGACCTGCAAACCATTCATAATGTAGAGACATATCACTTGCCGGTAACCGAAAGTGCGGCCGAGCATCCTGATTATAAAGCCAACATCACGCTGGGCGATATTGCCTATATGACGGAGTATACCACCTTCTTGCCCAATCATGAGGGATATGAGCCTTACAGCAATGCCGTCTTTAAAGCCATAGAAGCTGTTCAGCTGGGCAGACAAACACCTGAAGAGGCTCTGGAAGCTTTAGAAGTCCAGTTAAAAAATGACTTGAGAGATCAACTGACCATTTTAGAGTAAATCTTCCCTGTAGAGCTAAATGCAACCCAAGCCCCCTGACTCCTAAGCAGGGGGCTGTCTAAACTGATTGGCAGAAGGAGGGGTGTTATGGAAAAAACACAGCGTTTCTCTTTATATTTGCGTAAGTGGGGATTGCCCGCTTTTATGCTTAGCCCCTTCATGATTCTGGTCACCGTTTTCTACTTCTTGCCTGTCATTTTAATCGTGGTTTTGTCTTTTACCAGCATGGGCTCAGCAATGAGATGGGATTTTATTGGTTTTCAAAATTACAGATTCCTGTTTGAGGATCCCAATCTTCCTACCATCTTGACCAACACTCTGATCTATGTCTCTTTTACGCTTGGCATAAATGTCCTCTTTGGTCTTACCCTCGCCTTGTTAACCACCTATTTTATTCAGAAAGAATCAATCGGATTATTCTTTAGGACGATCTGGATGCTCCCCAGGATGTCACCGCCTGTGGTCTATGTTTTATTATGGTTGTGGTTTTTTGATCCCAGCAGTTATGGTGTGTTAAACAGCATAAGGGAGCTGATGGGGCTGCCACCGACCATGTGGCTGGTCAACCAGCCCATGACAGCTGTTATTCTGGCCAATGGTTTAATCGGCGCTTCTTTCGGCATGATCATTTTTTCAGCAGCCATTAAATCGATTCCTCAAGATTTGTTCAAAGCGGCAAAAGTAGACGGGGCCGGCCATTGGTCGATCATCAAGGACATTATCCTGCCTGCCTTACGCTGGCCGATTATGTTTGTCACCATATGGCAACTTTTGTCATTGCTGACCTCCTATGAATACATTTTGCTGTTAACCAATGGCGGACCTGGTTTTGACAGCACGGTTCTGGCTCTTTATTCCTACCATAAAGCCTTTCAATTTTTTGAGTTTGGCTATGGAGCAGCGGTTTCCGTCGTGCTGGTGGCAGTGGCTATTGTCTTAACGGTGATGCTGTGGAAACTGTTCGGCATGCAAAAAATAGAAAGGGGAGCGCGGATAGACTAGGACATAAGGGGGGTTGGGCATGGACATTTCATATCGCGGTGAAGTAAGGAGCCAGGTTTCTTTTCCCAAAGCATTAAAATGGAAAAAACGAATGCCGTATATTGTGGCTTACGGCGTCTTGTTCATCACGACACTGCCTGTCATTTTGATGTATTTGTGGCTGCTCTTAAATTCGTTTTCCAGCCAGATGAAGTACGGTTTTATACCGGTAAACTTTACTCTGGATAACTGGCGGTTTCTGTGGACGAACGTGGAAATTGCCGGGTCTGTTTACCCGAGTATTTGGCTGGCCACTTGGAACTCCTTGGTCTTTGCCGGCGTATTAACCATCCTGGAGGTCATCATAGGCGTGATGGCCGGTTTTGCCCTGTCCCGCTTAAGGTTTCCCGGCCGTCATGGGTTATTAAAGATTACTTTGATTTTACACGCATTCCCAAGTATCGCCCTGTTGATTGCTGTCTTTTACATCCTTAACTTTCTTGGCTTGTTTGATACCTTATGGGGAGTCGTCCTGGTCAAGACCGCCCTGCAAATTCCTCTCACGGCGTGGATTATTAAAGGTTTCTTCGATGATGTGCCCTGGGATGTGGAATGGGCCGGTTTAATCGATGGGTGCAACCGGTTTAAAGTATGGTATTCCATTGTCCTGCCCTTGGTTAAACCTGGAATTGCCGCCGTATGCATCTTTTCATTCCTGTCTGGCTGGTCGGAGTTTCTGTTACTCTATACCTTTATCATTAGTGACAGTAATATCACCTTGGCCACCTATTTGCAAAAGCTGCTGAGCGATCCCAACTTGGTGCCGTACGGTTTATTGACAGCTGTTTCGGTCTTCTATATGCTGCCTGTCATTGTCTTCTTCATCCTCACCCAAAAATCCTTAATGCATATGCATGCGGGAGGAGGTAAAGGCGTATGAGAATAGAGTTAAGAAATGTGTCCAAGCGCTTCGATAAGGCCGATGTGATTGAGAACTTGAATTTGGTGATTGAGGACGGGGAATTTGTGGCTTTATTGGGGCCCAGCGGGTGTGGAAAATCCACCACCCTGTTGATGCTGGCCGGAATATACAAGCCGACTAAGGGAGACATTCTTTTTGACGGGCAAATTGTGAATGAAGTAGAACCCAAAGACCGGAAAATAGGGATGCTCTTTCAAAGTTACGCCTTGTACCCGCACATGACCGTACTGGAAAACATTATGTTCCCTTTAAAACAAATGAAAGTGCCCAAAAAAGAAAGGGTTGAGCGGGCCAAAGAAGCAGCAGCACTGGTTAAACTTGACCACTTGCTTGACCGCCTGCCCAGCGAACTGTCCGGCGGCCAGCAGCAGCGCGTCGCCTTGGCCCGTGCGGTTGTGAAAGAACCGAAATTGCTTCTGTTGGATGAACCCCTTTCAAATTTGGATGCCCGCTTAAAGATTGAAATGAGAGAGGAGATTAAACGGATTCAGCAGGAGCTCGGGATCACGACAGTCATGGTCACCCATGACCAGGAAGAGGCCTTAACCATGGCAGACCGGGTTGCCATCATGAAAGATGGAGAATTAGTCCAATACAGTAAGCCCCTTGATTTGTATCATCACCCCAAAAACTACTTTGTTGCCCATTTCATTGGCAGCCCGCCCATGAACTTTTTGAAAGGTCAATTATCTGTGCAGGATGATCAGCTTCAGTTTGCCGGTGAGGGCACAAAGATCAACTTGGGCCGCTGCCTCAAGGAATTTAACGTCCGTGACGGCCAAAGTGTCTATCTGGGGGTGCGGCCCCATGATTTGAAACTGGGCAAAAAGGGTCAGATTACATTAACGGGGGTTATCAATCTGACAGAGCCTCTGGGTCACACCACCCTGGTCAATGTGACGGTCGGCAACTCATTGTTCCGCTTCTTCAGTGACAAAAAATTTGTAGCAGGTTTGAGAGGCGAAGTGGAAATATCTTTTGACAGACACGCCTTGCATTTGTTTGATGCTTCAACCGGGGAATCGCTCAGCAAGGGGCACTTGGCTGATGAGCCAGAAGTCAGTGAAAACATTATACCTATGTAACGTTGGGGCTGCCATTGTTACCACAGTATAGAAGAAACCCCTGATGCTTCGTGAGAAGGTCAGGGGGTGTTTTATTATGACTACCCATTAAACTGTTTGATTTTATGGATCAACTGTTCCTCAATTTCCCGGTTCTTTTGCTCAAGACGGCCATTAATCAAGAAAGCATCGATGATAACCCAGATAAAGGTCGGCAGGAAAAAGGTAAACCACCCCACCAGCAAGGTGACCAGGAGCATACCCACAGCGTAACCGGTATCACCTAAGTAGAAGCGGTGTCCTCCCAAACCTCCCAAAAAGAACCATAACAGCCACATGACCACTTTGCTTTTCTTTTTATTGTTGAACTCCGACTGGAGCATAGCCAGTTGGCGTTCATCCAGTTGTTGCTTAAGGTACAAGTTGTCGCTCATGTCTCATCTCCCATTTCAAATTATTTTACGGTAAAGTTTATGCATGATCGAACTGAATATGCCTGATTGACCCGCCGTTTTTCCGCCTTGTCAAATTGTTGTGTGCACTTATTGTTGCAAAGATCACAAGCAACCCGTATAGTAGTCTTAAGCTGCCAGCAATACGCATAACGTATCCTAAAAATGTGTAACGATCAGGGGGCTGGCCAGTGCAAATGAAAATTACACTGAACAGGGGGATGGTCATGACAAATCAGGTGAAGCAAGACGGTGGCTGGATCAGAAAGGTTTATCTGTATCTCACCATGTTGATCACCTTGCTCATGGTGATCGGAGGCAGTGTCGGGGTGGTGATGGCCGTAGCAGACATCGTGGCGCCTACGCCTTACTACATGTCCTTTGAAGAGTATCGTCATATGCATACAGTGAAGCAGGGGGAAGGGCGTACAGAGATTGGCGGGGAAGCGGAAGTTGACGAGCAAACCTTGCGTGCCCAGTATGAAGAGATGATCCGGTTAGAACGGGAACGCTCGGTGGAACGGGCCAAAAACAGCTTGATCAAAAGTTTAGCCTGGGTATTGGTGCCCTTGCCTGTTTTTATTTATTTCCAACGGCAGGTGCGCAAAGGCGGGGGCAACAAAAATTAAGGCCTAACCGCTTCTTTGTTTGGGAGCCCATGGAGCAGACCCTGGCTACACTTAGGCAGATGGCACCAAAATGCTGCTGATCACATTCAAAAAGAGAGCAAATAAACGGACAGGGGAGAGGTGCTGATGAAAATACAAAGTGAACGTTTGGGTAAGGAACCCATCCCCAAATTGCTGGCCAGATTGTCCATCCCGGCCATGGTAGGCATGTTTGTCATGGCCCTGTATAACGTGGTTGATGCCATATTTATTGCCCGCAGTGTGGGCACTATCGGGGTGGCTGCAGTCTCCATCGCCTTTCCCGTCCAATTGATAGTGATGGCCATAGCCGGTGCGATTGGCATTGGCGGTGCCTCGGTGATATCCAGGCGCCTGGGCGCCCAAAAAACAGAAGAAGCTAACCGTGTCTTTGGCAATGTGATCAGTATGGTTTTAATGGTCAGCCTTGCCGGTGTGATTGCGGGTTTAAGTTTCCTGGAACCACTCTTACTGGCCTTTGGTGCCAGCGAGAGCATTATGCCTTACGCCAAGGATTATTTGGGCATTATCTTATTCGGCACCGTCTTTTTTGCTTTTGGCTTCTCGATGAATAACATTGTCCGCTCTGAAGGCAATGCCAAAATGGCCATGTTGACCATGGTCATTTCCGCCGGCCTAAATATGCTGCTCACCCCTGTCTTCATATTTGGTTTCGGCTGGGGCATTAAGGGGGCAGCTGGAGCAACCGTTTTAGCCCAGGCGATCACAGCACTGTATTTGGTTTACTATTTCAAATCGGGAAAAAGCAGCCTCACGTTCAAACCGGCCAATTTACGCCCTGACCTGGGTCTGCTCAAACAGATTTTCGCTATTGGGTCATCTGCGTTTGCTCACCAGGTGGCAGGAAGCATCATGTTTGTCATTGCCAATCATATGCTGGTCACCCACGGCGGCGATTTGGCCGTGGCTGTGTTTGGCATGATCCACCGCATTATCATGTTTACCATTTTGCCTATGCTAGGTATTATGCAAGGCACTGCACCCATCGTGGGTTACAATTACGGCGCCCGGTTGTATCAACGCGTCAGCGAGACGATCAAGCTGGCCTATAAAGTGTCGACACTAATGGGATTGGTTGTTTTTGCCCTGGTGATGACATTTCCTCACCTGTTTTTACGAATTTTTACCAATGATCCGGAAGTGCTGGAGATGGGTACCACAGCACTCAGGTTCATCTTTGCCCTGTGCATGACCATCGGCATCCAGATGGTGACAGGTGGCGTTTTTCAGGCGTTAGGTAATGCCAAGGCGGCTCTCATTTTATCCTCGGCCCGCCAGGTGCTGTTTCTGATTCCCTTGCTGTTTATCTTGCCGCCTTTCCTGGGCTTGACCGGCATTTGGCTGGCCTTTCCTCTGGCTGACCTGTTGGCCTTCTGTTTAGCGCTGTTCTACCTCTACAGGTACAAAAATCTATTCTTTAACCAGAATCAGGAGCCCCCGGCAGG
This sequence comes from Caldalkalibacillus thermarum, assembly GCF_014644735.1. Classification (NCBI taxonomy): domain Bacteria; kingdom Bacillati; phylum Bacillota; class Bacilli; order Caryophanales; family Bacillaceae; genus Caldalkalibacillus; species Caldalkalibacillus thermarum. The sequence continues at coordinate 31,070 of NZ_BMKZ01000031.1, forward strand.
TCATTTGCAACATCAAGGGTCCCCTGCTGATCTGCACAAGGGTACTGTTCAGAAGCCCTCGGTGCCCTCCGCTTAAGTGTAAGGCCACATTCTTCCATTTGCCTGACATGTGCTGCTCCGTTGGGGCAGTACAATGTTGTTTGTTTCAGATTATTTATGATATATTAAAAATACGGAACATTAAACGTGGGCATTCTGGTTTATAAAGGTATGTTGAGGGGATGAAGGATCAGGTGTTGGGTTTGGAAGTGGTTTTGGCCGGCGGGCGCATCATCCGCACGGGGAGCATGGCTGTCAAGTCAGCGGCCGTCCAGCCAGCGTAGAAGAAGATGTCCAGTTGGCCAAGGAGATGACCCGGCATAATGGCGCCAAGGCCTGGGAAGAAGAGCGGGATTCCCTGAGGCGAGCCCGCCTGTGGGAAGCCCGCCACCAGGCCGCATTGGCGATCATCGCCCGCTCACCTGGCAAAAAACATATGGTCACTGATGTGTGTGTGCCTATCTCTGTATTGCCCGAGGCGATTGTCCAGGCCAGATCCGAAATCGAGCGCCACCAGCTGGAGGCAGCCATTTTGGGACATGTAGGGGATGGCAATTTTCATGTGGCCTTTTGCTTTGATCCCGACCATCCAGACGAGCGCAACAAAGCGCTGGCCGTGAACGAAGCTGTGGTCAATTTTGCCCTGGCACATGGGGGGACTTGTACCGGAGAACATGGCATCGGACTGGGCAAAATCAAGTACCTGGAAGTCCAATACGGCCCGGCCGTTGAGGTGATGGCTGCCTTAAAACAAACCTTGGATCCCCGCCACATCTTAAATCCAGGAAAAATCATCAGGACCGGTATATAAACCCGGTCCCGTCTAAGATTATTGCTTTAGGGTTCTAGTGTGTCTAACAAGTCACGTGCAGCCTGCCAAGTCTCTTCGTCAATGTCCGCTTGTGCGGCAACCAGTTCTTTCAATAGCGCCACGGCTTCTGCTTTGCGGCCTGTATCCATCAAAAAACAAGCATAGCGGTAGCGGCCAAAATGCCAGTCTGGCATCGTTTGAAACAACTGCCGAAACTCTTCCTCCGCTTGGGCCACCTGCCCGTCCGCAGCCAGTATATCCGCTTTGTCACACCAATAATTGCCCCGTTGATATTCATCGTTTTCCAGTTCCAGCAAAGATTGGGTCACTTCCAGGCCCAGCTGTGTATACCCGTCATGATTAAAACAAAACATTTGTAAATCTTGCAAGGCATTGCGGAGATAATCCGAATGCCCCATTTGCCTGGCCTGGCTAACGTTGTCTTTTAGTGCCAGTTCCGCCCCCTTGACATCTTCAGCCTGTTCAAAGTACCGGGCAATGTGGACCCGGTTTTCCAGCTGAAAAAGGGGATGTAAAGGGTCGCCGAGAAACCATTTCGCAGCTTCGGTCATATAGGAACCTTGGCCTAAAATTAACATGCCGGCCATGGGATCCACCTGGTCCAGATCCGGTACAGTGGTGGTGACGTCTAAACAGCAGCGTTTATATTTTCGTCCGCTGCCACACGGGCAGGGTTCGTTACGGCCCGTTTTTTTCCGCTGCACGCCCAACAGGCGCACACCAGCTTCATATGCTTGTATATCGAACGGTTGTTTAAACTTCAGACTTTGATCCAGAAAATGAATAAAAACCCGCGCAATATTGGCCCTGGCCGCATGGTCACTTAAGCCCATCGCCCTGAGGCGGCGCATGGTGAGCGGCAAGCTTTCCAGCTGGGGATCAGCCAGCTGGTTTACAATGATGGCTTCAATATAGACATGTAAAAGCGGATTCACCCCATTGATCACCACTTGGCCAGGCAGGTGGTTGCGCCGTTCCAGAAGCAGCTGTACTTCAGGATGTTCTTCCAAAACAGCTGCTAAGCCAGCCACATGGATGTCCCCCTCAGCCAGCTCGGGCCTTAGAAGCTCCTTTACAAGCTGGTCCAAATCCGTCTTGTACTGCACAGGACTCCCCTCTCTCCACCGGTCATTTTAATACTTATTGTAGCGTATTTGGCCACTCACGTCACGTTAAAACATCAGGCGAAAGTCATCGCAGTAGATCCAGCATGGACAGCAAGCAAGGAGGAGGACAAACCCCCGAGATATTACGTAGAAAAAGTGAGCAAGACCATTGAACAAGTGACCAGAGACAACATCCCCTACCTTAAAGGCAAGGCCAATCTGCCCGTGTACCAAGCGTTAAAGGGGTTGGTCGGTTTTTAAAACGGGATAAGATGTGACCAAGAGAGTACCCTCAAACAATGAATCCGCTTACATGAATAAAGGAGATAAAAATACTGCCCACAAATACTTGACTCAGACTTCAATAGACACACGCTTGACAGAAATCCGGCCATATAGTTAAACTGTTTAATAGTTAAATCATTGAATCAATTGGTTGTAAAAGATCGTTGAGTGCGGATTGAGCCAGGAGTTGCGTGTATCGAGGATCTCGTGCCAGGAGGGAGAGTGAAATCGTGCACCAGGAAAGTATCCGGCACTTCATCGACCGTTATCTGTCCATCACTTTCTTCGTAACGAAAAGGGCAGCCATCCTGGTCAAATCAGAGCTGGATCAGGATATGACAACTGATCAATTTTTTTTGCTGCGTTATATCCAACGGTGTGGCCAATGTACATCAACGCAGTTGGCAGCCGCCTTTGTCGTTAACAAAAGCGCAATTACAGCCATCACCAACAGACTGGTGGATAAAGGTTTTCTGGAACGGAAACGCGATCCTCGTGACCGCCGTCTGGTCTGTCTTGAACTCTCACCCGCTGGAAAAAAGTGGCTGGCTGCAACTGAAGAAAAAATATACCAGCTGGTCAAAAAAGTGATCACTCATTTTTCACAACAGGAGATCGAAACCTTTATCAACACATATGAAAAACTGAATCACATCTTACGGGAGATGGAGGAAAAAGCATGAGAGGCATACTGAAAGGCAAGTGGCTGGTGCTGTTAATCTGGCTGGCCGCCTTGGGTATCCTGTGGTTCGCCAGCCCTGACATGGGTGAGCTGGTCCGTGAGAAGGGGCAGATTACCGTTCCTGACGGGTATTCCTCTGCGGTGGCTCAGGACATTTTAAATGAAGTACTGGAGCAGGAGGGCAAAGGAGGCCAAAAGTCTGCCGTCTTGGTCTTTCACCGGGAGAGCGGGCTCGCGGCAAGTGACAGGCAGGAAATAGAAGAGACCCTCCAACGGCTTAAAGAGGAGCAAGGAAGACTGGGCCTGGCAGAGATCATCTCCCCCTTTGAAGACTCAGACCTGGAGGAACGACTGATTTCTGCAGATGGAACCACCATTTTGATCCCTGTCGCTTTTGAAGAGCAGGGAAAGAGTGTCAGGGAAATCAGAGCAACGTTCAATCAGGCCTTAGAACAAGTCAGCGTTGAGCATTATTTGACCGGGGGCTGGCTGATTGACGAAGATATGATTGTCAGCGCACAGGAAGGGCTGAAAAAGACGGAAGGCATTACGGTGGTCTTTATCCTTGTGGTCATGCTGATTGTTTTCCGTTCCCTGGTAGCTCCCCTGGTGCCCCTGGTCACTGTGGGGATCACTTATTTGGTTTCCCAGTCCATTGTTGCTTTTCTCGTTGACCTGCTTCATTTTCCCTTGTCCAATTTTACACAAATTTTTCTGGTGGCCGTGTTGTTTGGCATCGGCACCGATTACTGCATCTTGCTGCTCAGCCGCTTTAAAGAAGAGCTGATCCGCCAGGATAACCGTAGCGAAGCGGTGGTGACCACCTACCGTACGGCAGGAAAAACGGTTTTGTACAGCGGTCTAGCGGTGATGATCGGCTTTGCTACAGTCGGTTTATCCACTTTCCAACTGTATCAATCGGCGGCAGCTGTGGCCGTCGGAGTGGCCATCCTGTTGTTGGCCTTAGGCACCCTTGTTCCAGTGTTTATGGCCCTCATGGGTCCCAGGCTGTTTTGGCCGGTCAGAGGCCAATTGGAACACCGTCCCAGTAAGCTGTGGGATGCCGCCGGCCGCTTTGCTCTGGCCCGGCCGCTCATCGCCCTGGCCGTTGTTGCTCTGATTACCGCGCCTGTTCTGCTCACGTATGACGGACAGATCTCCTTCGACCTGACAGAAGAGATCGGAGATGGCTATCCTTCTGTCAAAGGCTTTCACATCATCAGCGAACGTTTCGGACCCGGTGAAGCCATGCCTGTCCAGGTGGTGCTGCGGCACCATGCACCGCTGGACGGACCGGACCATCTGGTGCTGCTTGAAAAAATCAGCCGGGAGCTGGCCAAAGTGGATGGTGTAGAGCAGGTGCGTTCTGTCACCAGACCATTAGGGGAACCAGTCGAGGGATTCCTGGTCGCTCAACAAGCGGCCACACTGCAGGAAGGTTTGGAACAGGGGCGGAACGGGATTGAAGAAATCAGCTCTGGCCTGGGTGAAGCCAACGCACAGCTGGCTGCTGCCAAGCCCGAACTACAGGAAGCCACAAGGGGCATTCAAGAACTGGTCAGCGGTACGGAGGAGATTCAGGCCGGTCTGAATCAGCTGCACAACGGGCTGGCCCAGCTGGCACAGGGTGCAGACAGCGGCGCCAGTGGCGCAGAAGAGATCAGGCAAGGACTGGTGGAGATGAAAGCCAACGCCCGCCAGCTGCAGGCAGGGGCTGAACAACTGCTGCAAGGCTACCAAACAGCAGAGGAAAGCCTGGCTTCTGTCGCTGAACAGTATCGCCAGTTCCAGGCAGGATTGGCCCGTCTGGTGGAGCAACTGGCTCAGGTCCATCAGTCTTTGCAACGCGTGGAGGAAAGGCACCCCCAATTGCAGCAGGATGAAGAGTACCAGCAAACGAAGCAGGCCACAGCTGTCTTGCTCCAGCAAGGGCAGCAGCTGGCCGCCGGGTTGGAGCAGTTGAATGCGGCCTTGGCCCAGATCAAAACAGGTTTGGCCGAGGCCAATGCCGCCCTGTCCGGCGTGGCTGGCGGCCAGCAAGCTTTACTGGCCGGTTTGGATCAACTGATCACCGCCCTTGAAGAGTTGGAAGATGGTTTGAACGAGTTAGCGGATGGCCAGCAGCAGATCACCGGTCAGCTGCCCTCTTTGTCTGGCGGACTGGACCGGGTGAATAAAGGACAGCAGGAACTGCTGTTGGGCTTTGAACAACTGGGGGGACAAGTGGATGCCTTGATCAGCGGTTTGGATCAAAGCACAGCTGGCTTGCATCAAGTGGCGGACGGCTTGGCCCAGGCAGAACATTATCTGGCTGAACTCTCTGCTGTCGTTGACGAGGAAATGGCCGGCTGGCATGTGCCTCAGGAGGTGTTGGACAGCGCTGAGTTTCAGCAAGCGCTGGAGGCTTATCTCTCTGCCGATCAGAGGATAGCCACCTTTGATGTGATCCTGGCCGACAATCCCTACGCTATACAAGCGTTGGCCATGATCCCACAACTCGAGGAAGCTGTTCAACGGGCGGTCAAAGATACAGAACTGGAAGGGGCTCAACTGGCTGTGGGCGGTGTGACCAGCACCTATGCTGATTTGTACCACATTTCCAGTGAAGACTATGCGCGCACAGTGGTGCTGATGCTGTTGGGCATTGCCCTTATCCTGGTCGTTGTGCTTCGTTCCCTGGTGATGCCCATCTATTTGATTGCTTCCCTTGTGTTAACCTATTATACGTCCATGGCGGTCACAGAACTGATTTTTGTCAACGCATTGGGGTATTCGGGCATTAATTGGGCGGTCTCTTTCTTTGCTTTTGTGATGCTGATCTCCCTGGGGATCGACTACAGCATTTTCTTGATGAACCGCTTTAACGAATATCGGCACCTGTCGGTCAAGGAAGGCATATTGCTGGCCATGGGCAATATGGGCACCGTGATTATCTCTGCTGCTGTCATTCTAGGTGGGACGTTTGCGGCCATGTACCCATCAGGGGTCCTCTCCCTGATGCAAATTGCCACTATCGTCCTGACGGGGCTGTTCCTTTATGCTCTGGTGGTGCTGCCCCTCTTTGTACCAGTCATGGTCAGGATGTTTGGCCAGGCCAACTTTTGGCCGTTTAAGGATACACCTTCCGCCAGTGAAGAGCAGTAGGTGCTTTAAGGGGTTTTGTTCTGTTCAAACTGGAAAACGGGTTTTAACTTAATCGTTAGATCTTTAATAACAAACGACCTTAATTGGCCTTCCTTGCCGAAGGCCTCTTTTGTGCGGTAATAACCATCCTCGAGTCCCAGTACTTCGACCATTTTGTAGCCGGGATCCACAAGCCAGTACTCTTGGACACCAAATTGCTGGTAAAGCTTCAACTTTTCGTTCCGGTCTTTCAATGCTGTTGCAGGTGATAGTACTTCCACTACCAGCGTTGGGGGGCCGTAACACCCTTTGGAAGCCAGTTGATTGGGATTACAGATGACAGCCAGATCAGGCTGCAGGACATGATCGGGATGGTCATAATCTTCTTTTGCGCTCAAATACACATCAAAAGGAGCAACCGCCACATAGCAGGCTTTGTTGCCAAAATACGCCCGCAAAGCAAAATGAAGTTCGCCAACGATATACTGATGTTCCCAGGATTTCATTATACCACTTTCATGACCTCATCATAGCTCGGCAAGGCAGCCATGGCGCCGATTTTGGTGCACACCAGGGCCCCCACCCTATTGGCAAAAGCGACGATCTCCTTCATTTGTCCCATATCGCCTAAGGCCTGTAGGGGATCATCCAGGCGGGCCAACTGAAACAATACGGCTCCCACAAAGGCATCACCAGCGCCTGTGGCATCCACCGCTTTAACCGGGATGCTTTCGACCAAGGTCTGTTGCTCCCCGGCCGAAAGGAATGTTCCTTCCTTGCCAAGGGTGACAGTTACGGCCTGGGGGCCTAACTGAAGTATCCTTTGCACACCCTGTGTTGGATCGTTTGTTCCGCTTATAACCTCCAGTTCCTCGGCACTGACTTTGACGAAATCAGCCTGGCTTAGCGCTTGGCGGGTTAACCGGACAAACTCCTTTGTTCTGCCTTTCCACAGGTCCCCGCGGTAGTTGGGATCAAAGGAAACCAGCTGTCCGTTATCCTTGGCTTCTTCCATGAGGCGCAAGTAGGTGTCCCGGAATGGCTTGTCCAGCAAGGCGGTCGCTGATCCGAAGTGAATCACTTTAGCTTGGCGGATTTTTTTCAGGTCTAACTCATCATAGTTTAAGAGGCCATCCGCTCCCCGGTTGAACACAAAGTCCCGTTCCCCCTCTTTGGTCAGGGAAACAAAGGCAAGAGTGGTGGGAGCATGTTTATCCATGACCAGCATGGAGGTATCCACCTGTTGCTCATCCAACACCTGTTTTAAAAAGCTGCCAAACGGATCATGGCCCACTTTGCCGACAAAAGCAGCCTGGCCGCCCAGTTTGGCTACGCTTGCGGCCACGTTGGCCGGCGCCCCGCCGGCCTGCTTCACAAAGTGAGTGCCCCGGCTCAAATCCACGTCTACATCAGTGCAAAAAAAGTCAATCAAAAGCTCGCCAATGGTGACAACCAGCGAACCGGCTGAGGTTTTCATGGTTTAGTCACTCCTTGTCTGTGTGGCAAAAACTTTAATTAATATTAATTATAGCATGTTTTAAGTCCCACTTTTTCAGGTTGATGATTTGAATAGGCTGATCGGCAAAAAAGCGGATGCCGGTGGCCCCTTCACTGGGATACACACGGGCTGTCATCACTGTTGTCCCGCCGTTGATAAAAATTTCTACAGACGATTTATCAATAAAACAGCGCAAGTGGAGCTGGTTATTTTCCAAGGGCACTTCTGCCTGGCGGATGCCGCCAGGACCTTGACCCGAGCGGTTGCGGTCCAGGCTCACGAGGCTGTCATCTCTGGTGTAAGTCAGGACTGTTTCTTCCCCTCTCTCTTCATTCACTCTCAGTTTCAACCCAAAGCGGGAAGCAGCCTGGGCATCGATGACAAGCTCCAGTTCCACGTGATCGCCGCTGATCCCCTCCAAGGCAAGCTCACCTTCCACCATCACCTGGGTATAATACACTTCATTTTCCCTCAACCGTTCTAACTCGGGAACAGGTGTGGAGACGATCTGGCCGTTCTTGATCCTTAGCAAGCGGGGCAGTGTCATCGCCCCTGCCCAGCCGCAGCTTTGTGTGGGCATGGGACTCTCCCACATGTCCATCCAGGCGATGAGGATTCTTCTTCCTTTGTTGTCAATTGTTGTTTGAGGGGCATAAAAATCAAAGCCATAATCCAAGAGCTGAAAAGGGCCGTGGGAAAGTTGGCCTGTTTCATAGTTTAACGTGCCGATGACATAACCCGATTGATGCAGATTATGGTAATAGATGCCTTCCGGTTTCATGCCTTGGGGGGACATGACCAGCACATCTTGGCCGTCTAAGTGGAAGAAATCGGGACACTCCCACATGAAACCGAAATTTCCTTCCCCTTTGGCCATGACATTGACAAATTCCCAGTTGATCAAATCAGGAGAACGGAACAACAGGGCCTGGCCTTGGTTGGTTTTGGTTTTGGAGCCGATCACAGCATAGTACTGCCCTTCATGCTCCCAGACCTTTGGATCTCTGAAATGGTGGGGGTGTATGTCTCCTTCCGGTGCAGCAGCAATCACCGGGTTCTCTGCCAGTTTGGTAAACCGCACCCCATTGTCACTCACGGCCAAAGCCTGGGTTTGCTGCAGATCCTTATCATGATCAGGGCCTGTCCACACATTACCGGTATACATAATGTACAGTTTGCCGTCTTTTTCAATGGCACTGCCGGAAAAACAGCCATTCTTGTCATAGGCTTCGCCCGGCGCCAGGGCGATGGGAAGGTGCTCCCAAAACACCAAATCCTTACTCTTCACATGTCCCCAGTACATGGGGCCCCATTCGGGGGAAAAGGGATGGTGCTGATAAAACAGATGATACTCCCCTTTGAAGAAACAAAACCCATTGGGGTCATTCATCCAATTGGCCGGAGGGGACACATGATATACAGGACGCCAGGGGTGGCCGCTGATCTTCTTATTCATTTCCTCCACGAATTGTTGAGCTGTTTCAAGGTTATTGTCCATGTGATTGACTGTCTTTTTCATTTCTCTCCACCTTTGCTCTATTTTCTAGTTGTGCCGTGTTGTATCCAATTATTTAATAGACCCTTCCAATACCCCTTTAATAATCTGTTTTTGCATCAGCAAATAGAAAATGATGACCGGAATAATGGCTAACACCAGGGCTGCCATGGCGGCGCCGTATTCAGAGGTGTAATGGCCGAAGAAGTAGAACGTGGACAGGGGTATGGTCCGGTTGCTCTCATCAATGAGCACCAGCGAAGGCAACAGGAAGTCATTCCAAATCCATAACACATCCAGGATGGCGATGGTGATGGTGATGGGTTTTAACAGCGGAAAAACCACATACCAGAACACCTGCAGCAGGGATGCCCCATCAATGTAGGCGGCTTCTTCCAGTTCCTTGGGTATGTTTTTAATAAAACCGTGATACATAAAAGTGGCCAGACTAACCCCGAACCCTAAGTAACAAAAGATGAGGGTCCATTTGCTGTTTAACAGCCCCAGGTTTCCATATACCGAAACAAAAGGAATCATGAGGGCCTGGAACGGAATAATCATAGAAGCTACCAAGATATACAAGATAAAGTGATTCCCTGAATCCGTGACATATGGACGGGATTGGTTTAAATATTTGCCACATGATGACTTATAGACATTAAAATGATCACAAAATATTTGATTATCACCTTAAATACCTATATATTCCAGGCCATCCCCCG